>NZ_JBGOOO010000030.1:0-53420 GCF_041439695.1 Vibrio sp. FF266 | reverse complement strand
TTGGCTTTTTCAAGGCGTTTATACCAGAGGGCGAAGCCTGTTTTATCCCAGTACAACACTTTAATCTTATCGCGCTGTTTATTGGTAAACAGGAACAGCGCACCGCTGCCAAGAGGCAAGTCAGTATCATTTTCGATAATCGCTGCAAGGCCGTTGATGGACTTTCTAAAATCGACGCTTTCACGATAAAGGTAAATGTCTGGAGCGCTGAGCATACCTTTCATGACAACGCTCCAATGAGTTCAGCAAGATAGGTGGCTGGCGTGCCTTGAGGAATGCTCAGCTCCACATCATTGATGAGAAGTGTCATGTTCGCCGTAGCTATCTGGGCCTGATACTTGGTTGTCTTTTCAACGATTTCGGCTCTAACAAATCCGACAGATTCCGATTGGTTTGCTGTTTGGAGTTGACGCCGTTTGGCGAAGAACGTGGATAAACTCAGTCCATGCTCTTCACAAAAAGCGCGTTGGGTAACACTGCTACTTTCATATTGTTCAAACAGTGATTGCCATTCTAGGTTGGTGCGTCGTTTTGCCATTTCAACTCTCCTTTGGGTTGGAGAGATGATCTTATTCTTCGTGCTGAAAGATTAGAATGCGGTGTTCATGACACGCTTACTGTTCGGTTTTCTTATCGTTCTTTAGTTGTGCGAGAATCGAAGTCCCTATTCATTGTAGCAATGAATACGATGATATTTGTTATTATGTTGTTTTTCTTATTAAGTTAATATATTATTAACTTAATATCTTATTAATTAATTGGGCGTCACATGGGGAAGGTTATCTTACTTGGGCATCAAAAAGGGGGAGTTGGCAAAAGCAACACCGCCGCAAATTTAGCTGTCGCAATCTCGAAAGAAAGATTTAATGGAGAAACTGATGAGATTTTACTTATCGATGCAGATCCGCAAGCAACTTTATATCGATGGGCGCAGCGTAGAGAAGAGTTAGATAAAATGAATGCTTTTCCTTGTATTCGTTTAGATGGGAACGTTACAAAGCAAATAAAACGTGAATCTGAAAAATATAGTTACGTAATTGTAGATGCTGCCGGCCGTGATAGTCGAGAAATGCGCTCTGCTATGTTGGCCGCTGACTTGATGTTAATGCCAACAAAGGCCAGCTTGTCTGATTTAGAACTATTAGAGCACATGGCCGATACAATTGAGACTGCTCGTGATTACAACTCAGATCTTAAGGTCGGTGTTTTTATAAACATGTCGCCTACAAATAGCCAGTCAGAGAAAAAGGTAGCCAAAGAATTATTAAGAGAATTTCCGGAGTTTGTCTTATTGAATACGGTAGTGTCAGAGCGAAAAGCGCATCGTGATGCATGGTCTGAGGCTGTGGGTGTTCATGAGTGGAAAGATAGTAAAGCTAAGGCTGAAATCAGTTGTTTATTAAAGGATGTACAAAATGAAATTGAGTCGTAATTCTTTAAAAATGAGTGAGAAAAAAGTTAAAGATGCAGAAGCTTTTATTGAGGCTTCAGAACCTAACGCTTCCTCTTGTGAGGGAAGGGGACGCCCTCGACAATCTAGTGAGCTGACCAAACCGGTATCGATATCTTTAACAAATACGGATAAAAGGACATTAGACGATCAGTTTAAGAGGTTTAACTCATTATCTTATAAAATGCAGTTAGATGATGAAAAAACACTGAATAGGAGCGATATCATCAGGATAGTCGCAAATAAATTAGCAGAGATGGATGACGAAGAGTTAATCAAATTCTTAAGATAATAAGATAATAAGATAATAAGATAATAAGATAATAAGATAATAAGATAATAAGGTAGGTTGAAATAAATATGAAGAAGACCTCCATTTATTGCCTAAATACTAAACATTTGTAATACTGTGTTTACTGCATATCGCATGTAGTGGGCTATTTTATAGCGACAACCAGTTTATCTGGTTCACTAACCAATTTAATCTCATAGGGAATCGTCCCTATGGGCGCTTCTCCTGAGTAAGGAGACTATAATGGATAAAGAGATGGAAACCGTACAGATTCCTGCTGATAAGCTAGTCGATGCATTACTTCATATGAAGCAATTTGAGCATCACTACGCGACTCAGGAATCGGTTGATAATCTTAAAGAATCGGTTCGAGAGTTAAAGTCTGATACTAATAAGCGTTTTGACCAGGTCGATAAACGCTTTGATAAGTTAGAAGGTAAGTTAGATCGCTTACAGTGGTTTATCTTAGCTTCCGTTCTTACTCTTTTTTTTAAAGAACAGATTTTTTCTTTGTTCATCTAAACTAACCTCAATATTCATAGCGGAACTACTCCGTGTCTATGCCAGTTTGTCTGGCTTAGGCCAAACGAATTAGCAATTTTAATTATTAATTCAATGTGGGGAAGACTATGAACACTTCATCAATTGCATGTGCTTTAGACTTTATATTTGAATCAAAACCATCAAAATTAACAACACATTATCACATGAAATTAGGGGCTTATCTCTCCTTTGCGTATGATGATGTTTACATTTGGTGTTGTGTTAATGAAGCTTGGATAGAAAGTTCGATTGATATTCAAGATGCATTAACTTTTAACTTTGAGGAAATGACATCCAATGGCTTATCTTGTATCGGGAAATCCCTTTGCATTTGCGGCGGTGATGCTTTGATTAATTTGAGTCGTAGTGGCGTTTTTACTGCTGAATGTAAAAGTTGTAACTTTTCTGTTGAGTTGGCTGAAAATGACGCTTTAGCTTGTATAAAGTAAACTAACCTATCTGAATAGCGGATCACCGCTGCTAACGCCATTTCGTATGGCATTAGCCAGCGAATTAGGCGCACCCTAATGTGAGGTCTTCTATGCACCAATCAATTAAAAATGCCGATATAGAGTACGTATTGAAAGACATGTACTTTGCGACCATATCGCAGACTTACATCAATTTCACTCGTGCCATCGACTTACTTTTCACTAGATACACAAGTAGTTCTATTTGTGTTACTTCTAGCCATGAAAAGCAAGTAAAAGCGTTCAACACACCAATCAAAACAAAAAATGCGACACTGGCTTTTACGTTACACGTATGCGGCTTATATGCTCGTCATGCGAAAAAACGGGGTGATAAGTCCACGATGCGTTTGTGTGAAAACTGCGCGAAATGTATCGAGGAACATTTACCTTGTTGTGATGAAAAAAAAGCTATCTCAATGGTATTAATGCAATTGAGAAAACAACCGTCCATTTTGATCTAGCGTGCTACTCCGCGCTAATGCCATTCGTTTGGCATTAGCCAGCGGATGATTTTTAATAAATTAAGGAATCAACGCATGTTAGTAATTAACTCTGAAAAAGAATACGAAGAAGAATCTAACAATCTAATCTCATTTATTGAACATCCTCTTTATGGCGAACTTCCAGAACATGAACAAACATATGAGGAAACAGTGACGGCATTAGATAAATGGCGTGAAGATAATCCAATCAAGATTGATGAAGAAGGCGAATATTGTAGTAAGGAAGAAAATAAGAGAGGTTATTTCACTGCTTGCCACTACGATGATTTATTCATAGATATTGAACAAAGACTCCGTGATGGTAAAGCGATATCAGGCGTTCTTTTGTCTGAATTGAAACAGACGTTGTACAGCGAGCCCGAAGTGGTGAGTTGGCTATGTACGTTTTACCTTCTTGATGCTGATGAGCCGCAATCTGTGGTTCATTGGTTGAAAAAGCAAATGCTGGATGCTCGTTTTAATGCACGTCTAGAAGTGCGTATTGAACAAGCTAAACTGAATTAACTACCAACCTAACTATTATCGAAAACCAAACAATTTGTTCAGTTAAAAGCGTTTATCTCTTTTAACTGATACGTCCAACCATACGGGAAATTACTCCCGTATGGGGGTAGTTTTTCTCATAGAGTGAGAAAAATCATGACGAAATCTACTAAGAAAACAGTAAGCAAAACACCACGCGATTTTCATCAAGAGGTGACTAATCAAATTATCGAAGCGCTAGAGGCTGGAGTGAAGCCTTGGGCTTGTCCTTGGGATGTGACTCAGTCCGACGGTCTACCTTATAACTTTTTAACAGGTAACACGTATTCAGGAATGAATGTGATGTTGCTTTGGATGAGTGCTCAAATGAATCAATTTAGCTCGAATCAATGGCTAACTTTCAAGCAAGCATTAGATCTTGGGGGGAACGTTATTAAAGGTGAGAAGGGGACGCATATTACTTTTTACAAGTCTTTGGAAAAAGAAAAGACAGTGAATGGTAAAGAGAAAATCGAAACGATTCCGATGTTGAAAACGTTTGTTGTTTTCAACCTGGATCAGATTGAGGGGATCACCAAACCAGAGCCTAAAACGGATCTGAGAGGTGAGCTTGATTTGAGGGAGGATGTGGAGGATTTCTTTAAAGCGACGGGAGCAACCATTAACTACGTCGGTCAGAAGGCTTTCTTTCGACCATCGACGGATGAGATTGTTATCCCAGAGCGTGATCGCTTTGAATCAACCGCAAATCTTTACGCTACCGTGTTGCACGAACTTACGCATTGGACGGGACACAAATCTCGACTTAATCGCACAAAGGGAAGCAAGTTCGGTGATAAAGATTACGCGTTTGAGGAGCTCGTTGCAGAACTCGGGTCGGCTTTTTTAATGGCAGATTTTGGGGTTGTGGGCGATGTTCAACATGAATCTTACATTGCGAATTGGCTTGAGGTTTTAAAAAATGATAAACGATTCATTTTTAAGGCGGCGAGTCAGGCATCAAAAGCGTTTACTCATTTGAAAGAGTACGTTGAAGATGAAAATCAATTAAAAGCAGCATAAATTCAATTTGTTACTTAAATAAATGACATTATTAAATATATACTCATTAAAATGCCCAATAGTTCGCTATTGGGTTTTTTTATGCTTCACTGTAATACTTGTTATTGGGGGGAGTTACAATAGATGAATAATAATGAAGACAAAGCACTACTGAGTGTCTATGAGAACAGGCTTCGCCGCTTGGGTGTGGTAGATAAGCAGATTAAGAAATGGATGAAAGATTGCTCACCCTTGGAGTTGAAAAAACGTATAGATCTTTTGAAAGAATCACAATGCTCATTGCTTCAAAAGATAAAAAAATCAAGTGCAGATCGTCTCATAAATCAAGAATCAAACATGGATATCTCGAATGTTCCTAACGAAGAAGCGACGTTACAATCATTCTTTACAGAGAAACCTAAGTTAAAAACTGATATTCAAGGACTGGTTGAATGCTCTCCAGCTAACACAGCATTTACTTTTGATTCTCAACCAGTAACGAAGATAATGCGAGTGAAATACGAGGATGTGGTTATTGATGATAATACTGATATCACTATGTTAAATAAGCGACGACATTTCATGAGGTAATTTTACATTGATGGGGTTTGCGCCCATTTCAGCGAAAAGTCCAATGTAAGCTGTCAGCCCTTTATTTATAAAGGCTGACAGCTAGGATCTATATCCTTCGTTATATTTCAACAAGGTCTTTACTGATTTGTTGGGAGTAGCGCAAGTAGTGAACTTGCGCTTGTGGGAGGGGTTATTGATATGCACTAAAGCATTTAAGTTAAATCCCGACCCCTTTAGCAAGTAAAACAAAACAAATCAGTCCGATCCAACTCCACACACCTAGTGCATTGACCCACATAAACACTTTGAATTTTACAGAGTCAGTGGTAGCTCGTTTATGAATAAATGGATACTTAACCCAATAATGGAACAACCTTGTATTGATGTAAGCAGAAATCATACACATCCTATTTGCATGCAATTTATCCACATTCTTAGACAGTTGATGATCAATAAAAACTATTCGCTGAGGATCTCCTAAAGAAACCATAGCGCTCATGACAACTCCAGGAACCGACCAAACTATAGCGTAAGCTCCAAAAATTGCGGCAGGTATCATAATAAAAAACTCCCACCAAACAGCATTTGACATAATTACTCCGTAAGCCATTCATAAACAAAGTAAGCACCATCACCAGCAGACTTCCCTGCCGTTGAGCCAGCTACACCACCAACAGCTCCCCCCACCACAAATGAGCCTACCGCAGCAATTGCGAGAACAGGCGCAGAAGTTATACCGACAACACCTAGAACAAGTAACACGCCAGAAGTCATAGCACTACCACCTACACTCCCTCCATACCATCCACCAATAAATCCACCGACCTCACGGGATGTTGTCTTTCCACAATCCCCAGAGTCGTCTACTTTGCAAGCTTCGTAAATGCTATCTACGCCACTCGCAATGCCAATACCTAGACCGATATAACCTAACCCTCTCGCAGCAGAAATTCCGATAGCAATATTCGCGGTTCGCTTTCCAAGGCTTGGCACAAAACCTGATTTCAATATTTCATCCGCGTGATGGATTACCGATTTCGTGGAGAGCTTTAAATTACGCTTAACCTGACGATAAGCTGGGATTTCAACACTTCGCTTAGAGAGCATCGCAAACGAGCCGTCCAACTTTTGAAATAAGGTCGCTCGCTCGGCGATAAACGAACCGTAATTCATTCCACCGGTTCGACTTGCCATAGCCACTTGTGACGCATACAAATCATTAATATCTAAAACAACATTTTGGATGTTCTTTAAGTTCTGCTCAACAATCGTAGCCGTAGCCCCAACGCCAGTAGACACCTGAGCATAATAATCAGTCGGTAATCCATCCTCTCTTATGCGCTTTTCTAGCTGATAGGAAAACAAATCAAAGTGACGATGTAATGTCGCTACCTCTTCATTGTTCAGTTTCGCCAGCTCAGTACTCGCGGCTTGAGCCTCCTCTTTTAAATCCTTGAGAGCTTGCTTATCTTTCTTCTCAACCGGTTTCATTGTCGGTAGAACAACTATCTCTCCCTGCCTCACATAAGAATTTAAATGACGATTCTGACCTTTAATGAAATTGATAGTTTTCTGAGAAGTCTCAGGGGTAAAGAGCTCATCCCACATCAAATCAATTTGCCCTGTTTCTTCAACCTGATACCAACCAAGCATAAACACATTATCGAGACAAACCTCGGTAGGAATGTCAGAGAGAGCATTCAGTTCTGGGGACGCTAAAGGGGAAGGCGTGGGCATACCCCCGAAACTCGGAGAAGAGGGCGAGCTAGGAGCGAAGGAGGCCGTCTCTTGTCTCACTTTCGCCACAGCTTCAGCTTGCGCTTGTCTTTGGTCTATCAATGTTTGAGTTTTAGGCGCGACGATAGGGTTATTCATCATCTTTTTTTGAACGTCGGTTTGCGCCTCGAACATGGCGACCGCTTCCTCATACGTTGCCGTCGTACTTGGATCAGACCAATACATCGATCGGGAATGAGGGAAAGGGTAGTTGTCTTTAGCCATCAGTCAGTTGCTCATTATTATATTCAGTAATGAGCATACCAATAATTTCAGGTGTTTATTATTCCTAGAAAGGCGTTTTGGTCAATTCACTGCTTTAAATGACACTTTAACTAGCCAAAGGCTCATAGTGAAAAATCGAATGTTAATAACAGCGAGCTAACGAGTGACACGGTCACTCTCGGCAATAAATTGAAGATATTCAGCTCGCCCTCTTATTTATTGCTGACATGAATAAGAAGAATTGAGGAAAATGCATATAAAATCAATAATTTAACTATTTAATCGTACACTTTCGTTCCGTTGGACCTCAAACCTCACTTACTGAGCGATCATAAATGAGGGGGAAACCCTAAGTTGTTTGAACTTTGAACCGCTTTACTTTTGTGTTAGGTTACTGGTTGAATATGCACTGTTTATTCATCCATTATTTAACTTTGAAAGGAATACTATTATGGCTCTTAAACCAGGTCCTAAACCAATTGCAGACTCAACTGGTAAAGTTGATCAACGTCGTCGTGATAACAAAAAAACTCCAGGTAATAACCCGGCACTAAAACCTAGTAAATCATCGAAAAAATAGGCATAAATGCCTATTTATAAATAAAGAGAGCTTGCAGACTCTCTTTATCTAATTAGCGTATATTAAAGTACACCTTTATCTCGATCTGGCTTCCCGTCTTTGTCAAAAAATCGAACTTTGCAGGTAGGGAAACCACTGCATCCCCACCAAAACGACCCTTCACGTTTACCGGCTCGACGAATCAACCCTTTGTTACACTTTGGACAGGATTCTGTGTCACTGGCTTGAGGCTGAGGTGTTTTCGGTTTGGGATTTAAGTTCGGTTTACCATTATCATCAGGAAAGGTGGTTTTGCAATCCGGATAACGGTTGCAGGCATGAAACGCCCCGTTCTTCCCTTTTCTTTTGAGTAATAACCCTTCATTACAACTCGGACAGGTTATCCCATCCTTAATGGTGATAGGCACCCCTTCGGTTTTGACTTGGTTCACGCGCTCATGGATATACGTGTCTACCGTTTTAACGAACTCAGCGACGCTGTACTGTCCTTTACCTATCCTGTCTAAGTCACCCTCCCAAATTGCAGAAATGTCCGGCATGATGATTTCTGGCGGCAATAAGGCACAGAACTCTTGTCCAGATTCTGTCGTTTTATAGACAGGGTTCTTATAGCCTTTCTCCTTTTGCACGCTAATAAGGTGCTTGAGGCTACCTAGCTTCTCGATGTGGCCACTTCGCGTTGCTTCTGTACCAATAGAGCCATTTTCGCCTTTGGTATTTTTGTCTTTGGCTTCAAGTTGTTTTCGTAACGCGGGATCTTGCACAAACTTGGCCGCTTCCGTCATAGCTTTCAAAAGACTGGCATCATCAAAGTACTTAGGCGGTTGAGTTTCTTTGGTCAGCATTTCTAGGCTTTCGCACACACCGGTATCACCTTGCTGTAAGGGCTTTAAATCATCGGTGTTGTCATTGGGCTTGTCTTCATTGTCACCCTTAAAAAGCGTTTCCCACCCTAGTGCCAGTCTTGTGGTTTGTGTGGCGCGGTAAATGCGCCCTAAACAGCAACCAATGTCTATTGTCACTTTCTCTCGTACGGACTCAGGGTAGAACAGACCGACAAAGTGTTTAGAGACGAGTTCATAGATGTTTCTCTCCTTATCAGAGAGCACAATGCCTACGCCGTCTTTTTCTGTTGGAATGATGGCGTGATGCGCTTCTATTTTTGAACCGTCAAAGGCTTTATGAGTTGAGGTCGGTTCGACGGACTGGATCGATGCGGCTAGGTTTGGGCTGGTTTTTTGAATGGCGCCCAAGATGTTGGCCGCATTCTCTAAATGCGCTTCGGATAGATATTGGTTATCACTTCGAGGGTACGTCAGTAATTGATGGGTTTCATACAGTTTTTGAACAATATCGAGGGTTTCTTTGGGTTTGTAACCCCACTTCTTTGACGCCGTAATTTGCAGTTTGGATAAGTTGAAAGGCATGGGCGGCTGACGCTTTTCTTCTTTGACTTCCCGTTTTTCTACGGTGCCTTTTTCACCTTTGTCTGCGTCCTTAATCACTTCGAGTTGAAACCGGTCAATCATTCGATTTTTATCATCGAGTTCAAGCTCATCATGGGGCTGTAATTTGCCTTTTATCTTTAATCCTTCGATATCAAAGGTGCCGTAGAGCTCATAATAATGGCTTTTTTCATGATTCTGGTTAGCCAAGGTACGCTGATTCACCATACCGACCAAAGAGCTGATGACACGGCCAATGTTGAGAACGTTATCAAACCCTTTCTCTCTTGCTTTGAGTGTATAAGAGCGCGTCAGATTGTACCCAAAGGATTGGTCAGCGATTGAGCGAGCCAAAGCTTTGTTCGTTTGCGGTCTGAATTTCTCATTAGGCTGCATGTTGGCCAACGCCGCTTTGACGGGTTTATCGTTTAAATCAGCAATCAATAGACGTTGCACCGGCTTCTTGTTGCCAACGTGATCTAGGATTTCATCGATGAGTAAGCAGCCTTCCGGATCGGGATCACCGGCGTGAACAATCGAGTCCGCTTTTTTGATGAAACCAATCACTGTATCGAGCTGCTTTTTAGAATCGGAACGAGGTTTATATTGTGGAGGGAATCGAGTTTGAATCGGTAGACTGTCTAATGTCCAGCGTTTGAGGTTGCTGTCGTAGTCTTCGGGATCTTTGAGGGACAGCAAATGGCCAAAACACCACGTGACAATGTCACTCCCTTTTTCGTAATAGCCGGCTTTTTTATCGGTCGTTGGGTTGCCGCCAAGTCCTTTAAAGATGGCGGTAGCCAGGGATGGTTTTTCTGCGATGAATACGCGCATAAGATTTTCTCCAGATAGCATTAGCCCTCAGCGAGAGAGCTGATAGTTAAGATTTTAAGGGATTAGTTACTTTGAGTGAGTTGGCTGACTTCGGCTAAGGTAAAAATGGACACCATGCTGCGATACTTTTCAAAGTCATGACGTGAGTTATCAAAGGGAATGAATTTAATGTTATCAAATCGCCGGTTGAGCATTTTTTTATATTCTTCATCTCGAACCACGTAGATCACATGCCCCCAAAAACCTTTGCTTTTGGCTTGGATGTGACTCTTCATAATTGAGCGGTATCGGATGGGTGTTTTGAGCGTCAATTCTGTCTCAATAGCAACCATTCCTCCTGAAGGTGGGCTGACGATGGCATCGGGACGATGAGAGATAGGATACATTTTTTTAAACGTATGACGGTCAGCATTAGTCCAACCTGTCCAATTCAAATGTTTAAGTGCAATGAAAACTCTTTGGTTCATTAATGTGTGATTAAGCGTGACTAAACTAATTCTACTTGGTGTAAAGCAGTGCATTGGTGCGTGATCACTGTCGCCGACTAGATGTATTCCTTTGTCGGTTATCCCCCATAATGAAATTTTACATGTGTCTAATGTCAGTGAATGTTTTTCTAATAATCTCTTATTGACCATTCTCTTTAACAACCGAGAAAGGTTGGGTTGCTTTATTTTAATCAGGGCCATTAAGTTATCAAAGTTACTGTATATCTCTTGATGCAAAAACGAAAGAACACTCATTTCAAGTCTTTTCCCTTGTAGTAAAGCGTCATTTATATGCATACCTTTATTCATTTATGCCCTCCAATTTTTTACGTTCAACATGAAACACTTGGTTTTTGGTTGCAATGCTGTGAACCAAACTACTCATGGATTGAAGCAATGCTGCTCGACATTCCAAGAAGTCGCTGTCTGAGAGTTCTTCATTGTGTTGCGCTCGATGTAAGTCCAAGAGGTAGCCATTGGCGGATGAAAATGTTTTTAATAAAAGCCCCGTGCTGCGGCATAAGCGTTTATCGTCGATCTTCATTTCAAGGCGGTGTTTTTCTGCTACAAACGGCACCAGGTTGATGTCACCCCATTCACTTTTTCTCTTCGAGTGCTCAGTCTGGATGCTCTTTCTTACCGCGCGGATCTCTTGCAGGAATATTTCTAGTGCGTCTCGGCAAAAAATTGGGTTGGGATTTTTTGGGTTCGTGGAAAATGCTTCAACCGAGAAAAGCGCATTAATGGCAAATTGGCCGTCGTAAGCTTTTGACTTAGAGGATCCAGATTGATAAACCGATCTATCCCAAAGGTGTATGAGTGGTTTAAATTGAAGTTGGTGCATGTTAGTTCCTTACCTTAGCTGTTTTTTAATGCTTCTAACCCTGCATGACAAGCATCCTCAGAGGCTTTGTTTTCTTGCGGGGATTCTTGTTGATGCGTTTTATTTGATGGGTTATTGGTTGGTGATGAAGGGGGGAGATTTGCTGTATTGGGAGACTCATCGCCACTCGTTGTGTCTTTCTTTATCGTTTCAAAGGTCATGTCATGTTGTGTTTCTTCTGAATCATTTTCGTTGGTGATCTTGTCACTTGTTACTACTTCAAAATTGTACATTGCGTCTTCCACTTCACTATTCTCAGTGTTGCTACTTTCGGTTATCTCAGTCGTTTCATTTTGCTGAGGTAATGGCTCGTCAAGATCTTGATGAGGCGTCGACGTTTGTTCGTGATGAGCATCTTCTGTTAATTCGTCGGATTGATTTGAGGTGGGGGTAGCTGTATTTATGGTCTCCTCTTCGCTGACTTTTAATTCTCTTTGTCGTACGACCTCAAAGTTTTCAAGCGTGCTCTTTTTCACTTTTATGGGGGAAATTAATGAGGGTTTGGGTACTTCGGTTGCTGTGAATATATAACTCACAAAAGGCGGCAAGTTGAGCAGCATGTTGGTATCAACAAAGTATCGTTCAGCCAGCCTTATGTTTCGACGACCTTCTACCGTTTCGGTAAGGGCAGCGTTTAACTCCACCGTACGGCTTTCATCATCCACTAAAATAGTGCCGGACATTTTCGCTACCCATTCGGCGGTTTCGGGATCTTGAAGTTTGTACACCAACTTAAATTTTGTGTTTTCTACGACCGCTCCGACGACCGCATCACTGTTTAAATCAGCAGGGCAATCTCGTAAATCAGCAACAGATTGATGTGCCAAAAACATGTGAATGCCTTTATCTCGCGCTGCCCCTAAACCTTCCATTGCCGCTTTTGAAATGTGATATTTCAATTCATCCAAGAAAATGGCGATGGGCTTTGGGGTGCTGTTGACGCGGTCGCGCATCTCTGCGAGTTGAAACAGTCGAATCAAAATCATCTTTTGTGTCATGATGATTTTTGCGTTTCTGAGTGATCCAATGATGTAACAACAACCGCCCTCATCAAATATGGATTGCATGTTTAAACCGTCAGGGGCGTTAACAGAATTTACCTCTGAGAGTTCTTCCATCTTTCCATAGAATGCCTTAACGGTATCTTTCATGCCTTGAACATGAGCTGAATTAAATAAGCCGGTGAACGTTTCGCGCTCTTCTTCCGTTGCTTTTTGTGGGGATTGCCTTGCTGCTTTACGGTCGTCAATTCGATAGAAGTCGGCAATGTCACCTTTCTCTGCAAAGCTAAACCCCGCAACCAACAGTTCTTCAATCTGTTCGGGGGTTGCGCCTGCCAATAAATTCAGTTGCGGTAACGGACTATTAAGGTCGATCAGGTGAAACTGTTTACCCGCTTTTTCGCATGCGGCTTTGAGAAGATGCGGTGCCCATTCATCGTTTTTTGGATCGAGTACAAACACGCCTTCTTCGGCTTGAATCAGTTGGTACAAAATCAAACCCGATGCCACACCTTTACCTGCGCCTGTCGTCCCTAAAATGTCGGCATGTTGTTTTTGCAGATCTTTTAAAGGGATATATTGCGGTTGTCTGTTAACGTCTAAACCGACAAAAACGCCCTTTTTTAAATCGATGTGATCTTCGGGATCGTAATCCACCGTTTCGGGTAAGTAGTCACGAACATTTCGTACGTCGGTACGTTCGTCACGTGCGACTTCGGTTCGCTTGGTGTGCTTTATTTTGAGTTGGTTAATTTTGCCTGATAGGTGACGACGTCCCCACCAGTGGGTAAATATACCGGCGCCAAAGATAGGGATTAAAAGCCACTCAGAGAGAGAGTAATGGAGATTAACGAGTGGCGCACCGTGAAGCGCTTTTGCCCAATTTATCAAAGCGGGAATGCTAAAGTTAGAGAGTGTCCCAAAGATAAACAGTAGCACTCCGGCTGCAATGATGATCCTTCGAAACCACGTGTCGAGATCGTCTCTTTCTGGTTTGTCGAAGTACATAACAGGAAGAAATAAGCCAGACAAAAAGCTCAGCAGCGTCCCCCAATAAAAGGTAAACAGATACAGCGATGAAAAGATATTCATCACTAAAACGTAAAATTGATATTCGATGCGGTCTAACATGGTTATCCTTTTATTAACTAAAAAACCGATATGTAATACCGATATGTGAAACTGATATATGGTCATATCGGTTTCACATATCGGTTCTGTATATCGGAAAAGCGCCCTAAATCGTTTTCTGGACGAAAACTCAGCGGGT
The DNA here is from genome assembly GCF_041439695.1 of Vibrio sp. FF266. Taxonomy (NCBI): domain Bacteria; kingdom Pseudomonadati; phylum Pseudomonadota; class Gammaproteobacteria; order Vibrionales; family Vibrionaceae; genus Vibrio; species Vibrio sp. FF266. The sequence goes on along the minus strand of NZ_JBGOOO010000030.1, from coordinate 39,560 downwards.
TATCCCTAAAGGGATAATTATTTACAAAACTTCGTTTTTTCAATGGATTAGAAAATAAAGCCCTCGTCCTGAACGTCCTCAAACTTTACTTTCCAATCTAAGTGCAAAAGAAGCCGAAAACCGTAGCGCTACGCGCGACCAAGCACTTTAGGAAGGTGAAATAGTCCTCATTTGGCCGGTCGTTCCTCCCTTGCTCAAATTCCTCCTTTTCAACTAACCTAAGATGCTTGGTCTCGCCTGCTCAACGGTTTTCGGGGGCAAGCCCCCAAGCCAAAAATCGACCTTGGGAAGGTCTCGCCTTAATCGCTGGACGCTGGGCGTTTTGTCTCGGCTCCCCCGCTTCAAACTGCGGTCGGGACTCCCTTGATTGAAGTGCTCCGGCTGAACGCCTTTGCATTCAAAAAAAGCCATTCCCGAGTCCTGATGGCCTCCCCGCAGAGGGGGCGCTCGTTTCCCCTAAAGGGGGCGCGGGAATGATTTTTGAACTAGGGCTACGGATTCGCTTCAAGCGGAGCTTGAGACTCTTCACGTAGCAAAAACCTTCACCTTCAACGCCTCAGTCAAACGCCTACGTGGGGGCATGGAATGCCCGAATACCCACTTCGTCGTTCTCGTTCGTTGTTGTCGGTTTGGTTTTTTGCGCCCTCTTAATGCGTCTGACTTTCTGCTTTCTTTAACAATCCTATGGGATTGAAAGAGTCAGAAAGTCGGCATTAAACGGTTACGCGAAGATGAGAGGATGTGTGAATTGCTAGAGGTAAGAATCAGCTTCATCTTGATCAATTAAACCTTGAGATAATAGCTGCTTAACTACAGCTACCACCGTTCTTTGATGGGCTTTAGCTATTGTCTTTGGGGATAAATCTTGTAAAAAAGCATCTCTTAACTCTATTTTCTCATTTTCTGTCCAAGTGAATCGATGTCTGTCTGGTTTTCCTTCTATGTGATTTTTAATGCTTTTTTCTTCTAAGCTTTTCACTTGTTTAGGAGACTCATCAAGTTCTTGAATTAGCATCACCATAAGCTGAATGCTCTCATAATTTTTCATTATTGAACTTTCAACTAATTCACAATTGGTTAACGGATTAATCCCTGATGCAAGATCCTTTAGTGCGTTAATCAGATCGTCTTTCTTCACTTTCTATTTCCTAAGTTATCCTTAAACTTTAAATGTAACGAAGATTGACGCTTATAACTACTAACTTAGGAAGCTGAGAAATCGGACAGTTCAAAACCTTCATCAAGTAAACTTTGAAGCTCTTGTGGGACTTCTCCAACACCGTCCCAAGTACCATTATCACCAAACATGTAACGCTCCGTTTTTACTTCATGGTGCATTGCTTGTGTCTCGCTAGGGGAGTTCTTTGCACGTTTGAGACACTTGTTTTTGCCTTTGGGCTTGCCGTCATTCATCAATTGAGAAACTTCTTCGTGACTCAATCCTGTCTTTTCCATGATGCTTTTTAGCATCGATTTCGCTTCTTCTTGCGCCGCTATTTTTTCTGATTCCGTCTTTTCTCGTTGCTCGATGTACTCACCTAACTTTTTGGAAATGACTTTTAAATGACTCACCCCGGTTTCTTTAAACGTTTGTTGGATGCGCTTCTTGTTGGCAAAAATTGTGAGTAACTGCTCTGTTAGCGATACATCAGTGTTCATGTTGGTTTCCTTCTTCATTGAAATTGATAAGACCAAAGCACATTCCATAGTCGATAAGGCACTCCATCATGGGCTTTGGCATTTGCTCTTGTGAAATCTTGTATCGGTGCGGACGTTCCCAATCTTCACGTTTGTAGTAAAGGCGACGAGTTAAATTGCTCTTATCAATTGTCACGCCGTGGAAGTAGGGAGGTACGCCTTGGTCGTGATAGATGTTTCTTTCCTCTTCAGAGGTGCTAGTTAAAAGTCGATTAAAGTAGCGACAGGTAAGAGCAAATCTCTTTTGATTGGCTAACCCTTTTTCTTCATCACCTGTGAACGCAAAGTTCCCGCTCTTTTCAAGTTTGAAGGTAAAGTCCGTAAAGACATGAGCTCGCTCAGGCTTTGTGAGTAGGTTGAAGTTAGAGCGAGCGCGGTATATCTGGTTCTTTTCTTTCTCGATATGAATCTCCAGTACACCTTCAAAGTCATTAAAATCTTCATAGGTGTGGCGCATCTGTCCCATGATGAAAGTGTCGCCCACTTTCATCTCTCGGATTCTGGCGCGAAAATACAAAGGCATACGGCAGTAACTTAAAAAGTCATACCCTGCCATTCTTTGATAGACCGTTTGTCGTGATTTATCGCGCTTGGTTTTTTCTTCTTTCCACTCTTGCTCTTGTTTTAAAAGTGCTTTTTCTTCGGATTTTGATAGCTGTATTTCGTCCACGTTGGCCTCTTTATTTGTCGTTTTTAAGGGGGATGTGAGTCGTTCCATTGAACTTAAATAACGGAATAAGTGTGCCGTTCAAAACTTCCGCTATCTCCGTGATTTTTCGTCCATAGCGTTCATGCCTACTGGCATGAACGAACACATCGACGTTTCCGGTGATTTGCTTGTGTGCCAAATCAAAATCAATCATCCCTTGCGACGCGATTAAATATTGAAGGCGGGACAGGGCATCATCACAACCGTTTGCATGAATCGTTGTCATACAACCACTGTGACCTGTGTTGATGCCTTGCAAAAAAGCGTCAGCTGCGCTGCTTTTTCTTATCTCACCCACCCAAATTCTATCTGGCCTCATCCGTAGGGAGGTTTCGATTAGGGTTTTCATTTCTACGTCACTATCGCTTCGTTTGGGGGATTCAAGTGAAACGGCATAGGGAAGCCAGTCGATATATAACTCTTGCGTGTCTTCGCAAATAATGACTCGCTCGGTCAGGGGGATGTAACGCGCTAAGGCGCGTAAAAGTGTTGTCTTACCGCTCCCAGTGTTACCCGAAACAATGATGTTCTTACCCGCTTTGATTGCTTCAATTAAGTAATCAAGCATGGCTTGATTCAACGCGCCGAACCCGACTAACTGCTCCGCTCTTATGTGCTGTTTAGGGGCAATTCGTAACGTCATCGTTGCGCCTTGTGGTGTCACATCAGGCAGAGTGGCGCACACCCTTGAGCAATCAGGAAGGCGCGCATCGAGAATAGGAGAAGAAGAATTGAGCGGCTGGTTGAGTGCGGTACTCAGTTGAATGATGAAGTCTTGAAAGGATTGGTTACTGTCAAAAGTGATGGGCGTTTTTTCTAACCGCCCGTTTCTCTCTATTGATATAGAGTCAAAACGGTCGACGAATATTTCCGTCGTATCAGGGTTTTCATACAACTCTCTGAGTGGCGTGAAATATTCCTCGACCCAGGACCATTGGTACTCTTTCTCTATCGGAACTTCACCAAACACCGTCATGATAGTGTTCGACATTTATTCACCTGTTGTTAGACGTTTGTCCACCGTTTCGGTGGGTAACTCAGTAATAGTGTGTTTCCAAAGCGTTGACCATTGCGATAGACCTCCGTATATCGCAACGTCTTTGTGCAGTGCTTTGGGGTGCGTGAACGTTCACCATCACGGTTCGATATTCGACACGTCGTATCTTTAATGATGGTCTCAGGATGCGTTTTCCATTGAACGCATATCGTCCTTGAGTTGTTGCTGTTACTCCCTGTCTCTCTTTTCTTAATGCATTCTTTATAAGCGCCTATTTGAGCTGCGTAACCGGTCTTTGAATCGAAATTATCGGTGGTACTTCCGCTATCCGTCTTGGAGAGGCATGAAGAGAAGCTAGGTAAGGCCGGCTTAAAACGTTTGATGCGTTTTTTAAATGCCTTTTTTGAGTCACTACACCCTTGCCCAAATCCTGTCGGCAAGCACATCCAAATACCGCACTCAGCATCACTCGCTGCGTTGACTTGTGAGCTGTAACCGGTGGAAGTGAAAGCCAAAAGGAGGGGCGAAAAGGCCATTGAGAGGATGAGTTTTATCGAGGTGTTATTCATCTTTGGTTTTCTCCCAATCTTCACCGAGAGGGTCTACGGTCGCGAGGAGGTCTGACTGCAAGAAAACAGAAGGTAGCGCCCCAATCCGCTCTCTGCGTTCATCAAGCGTTCGAGTAACATCCAATTCATAACTGTTAATGGCCTGAATTTGTGTAGACTGACACGCAATACATTGGCCAAAACTTGTATCAATAAGGGTGGTTAGACTCTCTGAGTGGTAAAAAACCTGACAGTTTTTACACTGGTGTAAACCTAAGATTATATTGAGTCGTTGACCCGTAAATGCATCATGTAAACCGGATAGTTCCATAAAATTAGCATCGATTTTTTGTCCTGAACTTTTAAAGTTGAGCTTCATCCTATGTCCTTTATTTCAATTGTTCATAATGAGCCACTACTCGACTGACGTAGTGCTGCGTTTCTTTAAAGGGCGGAATGCCCCCGTACTTTCGAACGTTACCCTCCCCCGCGTTATAAGCCGCTAAAGCAAGCCGAACATCATCGTATTGATTGAGTAATCGGGCGAGTAAGGCGGTGCCTCTCCCTACATTAGAATCCACATCAAAAGGGTCGATACCCACGCTGTTTATATCCATCAATTGCATTAAACCTTTTGCCCCTTTGGGGCTCTGAGCGTGCGCTTCAAAACGGCTCTCTTGAGTAATGACCGCTATCACCAACTCTGGAGGCACTTGATAGTGCTTTGCGTATTTATTGATGGTCTCGCAATAACGAAGGCAGCCTTTGACTTTGGATGTGCCACTTGAGAGTGGCCATCCTTGCGATGAAGACCAACCGCTATAATCTCGACCAGCACTGTGAGCGAATGACGAGAGTAAAAAAACAGACATAAAAAGGGGGATTAAAATAAGGCAACGTCGCTTCATGCTTCCTCTCAGGTGATGTGGGGTATTTTCTGGTAAACTATTGTTTCAATTGAATAGATAGAATGAGTTCATGAGTCGAAACCTTAAACACTATCAAGCCCTTGATGAGCTTGTGACTAATGCGCTGCTCGCGCTTTATTGCACCATGAGTCAGCAAGGCGGGTTCTGGACAACGAAAAAAAGAAATGAACTGTTAGTGAAATTCATTAAACCGAAACTGAAAAAGCCTCAGTTTTTGACGTGTAAAAATGAAATCAAAACCATGCTCAGTATTGGGCGAAGCGCAACTGGCAGGCTTGAGCAAAAGTTATGGGATATCAATCGACTTAACCTTGAGTACCAGGCTAAATTTTCACAGGCGGATGAACTCTACATCATGTTGAGCGGTCTATTTGAGCAGCATCAATTTCCATCGATGCTGGAAAACTCAGAAAAAGACCTTGAAAGGGATACGCTCTACATGAAAGAGAAAGGTATTGAGAAAGGGTTTGATGAAAACAACAACCAAATCAAACCATTACCCATGACGGTAAGAACCGAACGATTAAAAGCGCTCATTGAAGCGGTACAAGCAAAGGGGATATACCGTGTTGAAGTAGACCATGTGGATGAGCACGAAGTGATCCACCTTTTATTGCATAGAAAAGGGTAAACGTTACACGATTGAAAAATGACTTTCTATGATTCCTTTTTGCCTTTGGTATAACAGCGCTTTACTAAGTGCCCCTCTTCAACTTTCATTGAAAGCTTACCTGTGTGACAGCGTATCCCAAAGCTGGTGTGGTCAAGTAAGTCATGAAGAGATTGAGATTTTTCAATCCGTAATGCGGGTGTACGCATGAATGTTTTTAAATTGGCATTGATTAGGCTAGGTTTGGATGTTGGCATCTACATATCAGCCTGAAGCGTGAGTAGCCCCCATCGTAGACCAATCTAGGCAACGATACAGTAAAATTCACCCTAATTAAGTTCGCTCACTAAAGTATCTCCCTTATTCGCTAAAATTTTCAAAGCCATGAATTCAAAAATAATGAATCTCAGGGGGTTTTTGGAAGCACTTAGACCCTAGTGAGCGAACTTGATTAACCTCACTCTGTTCTTGGAGCCGTTGGAGCAAGGTTTGTGGGAATACATACATTTCCTCGAAAAGTTCATTCTGATTAGGACTCTATACCGTCCTACGGGCTACGCCCTACCTGCACAGCAGATAGCATAAGAAAAGGCTTCGCTTATTTCCTTATGCTATCCACTCTCACTAAGAGCGAAGAGTAAGAAGTAATCGATACTGCCTTGATAAATCCGAGTGCTGAAGTATGTTTTCTCGTTTGATGTATTTGTAATAACACAGCACGAGAAACTCAAGCGGCGAACGCCAATAAGAGTGATAAGAAGCCTCGATATGAACAGGAAGCTTTTTCAACTGCTCCATATTCCGAAGTGAACCCTGCTTGGCCAATAAAGGCGACGTCAGTATGAGTGATTGACCGTTGTATTTCGGAAGCAGCTCAATGAGCAATTCAAGCTCTCGATACGTGTCTCTTGTTAAAGGCTGAATTAATCTCGATAGATGGACATGGTATTGGTTGCTTCTGAATGACGGGGCAAGACTCAGTAAGGTTAATTCATGAAGCCTAACCGTCACACTGTAACCAACCCCGACCCATAAACCGAACAAAAGCGTCCCTATGAATACAGGCTGAGGGGCATCGATGAGCATTAACCAGGCCGTCAATGCTATGCCAATCACTCCTGCCTTGAAATATCGAATCCCATTAAGCCAAGGCGACGGGGGATGTATCACTTTTAGCCCAAAATAAAGAAAAATAAATAACAATAACGTCGAAATATAAGTCACTACAGTTATATCCTATCAAGTTCAGTTTGACGGCAATAAGCCACGCTTGTTGGGGCAAGGTGAAGCCGACAATTGAACAACGTGAAAGCGTCAGGTTTTTGCATCCCACTGCTGTCCTTCGCGGTACAACAAATAACCGCGATGGTGGGTGCGTCGTAATAAGCGTATCGCTTGTCGATACGTCAAGTGCAAAACTCGCCAGTCAGTATCAACAAGCATTTCCAACACAACAGGGTCGTTGATTTTGTAATCCATATCTCACCTTATTTCTGTCTTAAACGTCCGAACAGCGCGAGTCCAAGTAGAGATAAAAAGCCAAGAGAGCCGCCGCTACTACCACCCGAACTAGAGGTTGATTGAGTCACTGGATTGATATCAATCACTTCATTTGAGGTTAGGTGAAGTTGGCCAGAGCCTGTCACCTCCAGCTCATACGTACAGATATCGAACGCATTAATCGTTGGCAATGTTTTACATGTACCACCAGTGATTGTTACGTCGCCAGCGACATAAGCAGTATCTACCACTGCATTTTGATGCAAAGATTGAACCTTAATCGTCTGAGTGCCCGTGCCTTTGAGTACTGTTGGGTAATGCCAGCCGTCGATCTGCTCTAAAATGAAATATTTGCCAAACGTCAGGTCGGTGCCATCCACATTGTAATCTGAACCGATGCTACGAGAAATCGCGACGACGGCGTCATCTTTTAACCACATACCCCCGCTGTCCCCACCAATTAATTTTCCGCCTTGAGAGGTGCCCTCAAAAGCTGTAAATGAGTACTCCGGCAATTTATCAATCACAACAGGTATCGACGCGATAAGGTTATTACCCCCAAAGCCATAAGCGGTCAGCGTCTCTCCGACAGCAATCGAAGAGCGGTTCAAGTCAGCAAGAAAATGGATGTTTTGGGTCTTAGCCGCTTGAGGTAAAGTCCACACCGCCACATCGTAAAAAGGGCCACTGCTTGAGTATTGGTAGTCGGGGTGAATGGTGCGGTCACTGGCCGAAAACACCTCTCCATTAGCAAACTGGATGCCATCAATATTAGGGCAATGCGCTGCGGTTAAAATGGCGTTGCCTCCAATGATTAGTCCCGTACAGTTATTATTGACGACATCATCAAAATCATTTTGCCAATCCACAGGGGTGCCATTTTCAATAGCTATAACTGAGCAGGACAACAAAGAAAGGGGCAGACTTAAAACGGTTTTTTTCATGGTTAACGCTCCTTTTTAATGTGTATTAATTATACTCGATTTCTTGTTTTTTATCTTTAAAAACAACCACTTTACTTATGATCTTTTCTTCTTTTTTAGCCTTTCATATGATCGCTGGTTATATGATGTAAGAGTGGCATGATAAGCCACACCACTCTAAAACCAGAACCCTCACTTATCGACATTCAGCCTTGTAACCTGAATCTGTAGGCGTTATTACCGTTGTTTTATAAGCAGTACACATCGTTCCATGCGAGTTGTATGACATACATTCACGACCAGTATGTTGGTTTGAAATTAACGCTTTCGCACCTTTAACGCACTCTTGCCCTGTCGCATTTGGTGCGAGAACTTGAGCATACGCCCCCGCACTCGCCCATTGTGTTACGCTGGACGATATTTTTGTCCAATGCCCGATTTGATTGCCCCCCTCGGGATTGATGGTGGCTTTAAGCGCTTTATCTTGCGCCTTGTGCGCGTAATAAGCGGCTAAGTCCGCGTCACGCTTGGGTTTGTCGGCCGCCACAATGTCGGCATAGGTGACTTTCGCGGCAACGGGCAGCGTGACGAGACACGCCACGACCAAGGCGCCAGCGGTTTGCAGTGTTTTTTTCATACAGAGACCTTTTTAGGTTGGGGTTAACGACAACTCGGCAACAATAAGGCTTCGCCGGTTGTCAGAACGGTGTGAACACCGGAGCTTACATTTTTTGTTTGAATGGAAATGCCTACTTGCCACTGCGTCGCGGTTTCATTTAGCAGGTAGGCGTTCATGCCGCCGGTGAACTCATGGTTTTTATCATCAATCTCAATTTTAGATATCGCCAATTGATACATGGGCACTTGACCGGTAATGCACGCGGGTTTATTGACCCAATCACCGTGCCGAGCGACCACACCTGGACGCGTTTGCTGACTTAATAAGATTTGTGATCCGTCACTGGCGGCCAACGTCACATCTTTGCTATTGGTGATTGCAAAGAGACCGCCCACATCCCAGTCTCCAAGCAGCGTCGAATCGTCCCCGCTACGCTTAACCAACCCATCGTAAGCAAACGCTTTATCAGGGCGGTCAATGCGAAGGGTAATGAGGTTATTTGGCTCATCAAACACAATGCTTGGTATTTTGGAAAACAGACTTAAGGTGGCGGCGCGCTCGTACTGATAAGCGTCATCGGTCGCGGGAGGCAGTTTGATATCAAGCTCCGCGCGATAAAAATCCGGGTTAGACGGCGTTCCACCGACCCCAACCAAGCGGTAGTCACTATCATTAATTTGCCCCCAAGGAGTTTGATTGTAAGGTTTGCAGCGCCCCGCTTCATTGTCAGTAGTCGAACAAGGCGCATAAAACTCCGGCACGAGACTGTCCAATCGACTAGGAAAAAGCGCACTTTGATCAATGGCGATGCCTTTTTGAAATTGTCTTGCCGTGTACGCGTGTATTTGCTGGCGTAAGTGCAGTACATGGTGATAAAACGAGTTAGCATTGGCTTGCACGTTGCGCTTTTCCTGCATGTTCGCCCACTGAATGCCGACCAGTGAGAGAAAACCAAACACCACCATCATTGATATGATGATAAAGCCTTGTTGTTTGTTTCTTCGGTGCATCATTTTAAGCATCCTGTTGTTGTGTCCCAATGCGCCCAATCGGGTAGGTCAACGACTAAGGGCGTAAAATAAATCAAGACCTTAGACGGCGATATCTGCTCAGGGGCGGAATACGCGGCGACTGTATTCAATGAATGGGGGCGCGTTAGGGTGACGCTCACCTCGATACCGATAGGCGGCGTATTGGCAGCGGCACTTTGTCGATACCCCACTTGGTAATGCGCCAATCCATCGGGTGTTAAAGGGGGTAAATCAGAGAGGGACAGCGCCGTTTGAGGTAAACAGCGCGTGGTTAATACTTGTTGGTAGTAATGCGCTTCACTTTGCTCTTGAAACTGTACGACAGTGCGGTCAATTTGAACGGCTTCGGTGAGTGTCAGGGCTTTAGGTAATAACACCGCAAGGGTGGCCGCAATCGCGACGACCCACACCCCATAAGTCATCACCACGTCCATCAATAAGAACCCACGTTGACGCCTTATTGGCATAGAGCCTCCTTGCCTTAGAGCCTGCGCGAGCGCAGACTCCAAAGCGATGATTAAAAGGTCATCGTGATATCGGTGCCCGTGGTGGCAATGGTCGAGCAACCCGCCGCCTCGATACAGTTACCACGCGTGGCCGCTGACATGGTGTTACTTAAGCTCACTACGCGGTCGGGGTCTGAGGGTAAGGTGGCCTTCACATCAAAAAGCCCTTTTGAACCCGTGTTCACAGTCACCGCCCAATCCCCGCCGAATGGGTTCGTCGATTTACCATCGTTTGCCGTACCACACACACTGTTCGATAACTCGCCATCAAGGCAGACTTTATTGAGGCTGACCGTATCAAAGTTAGGACGACTCTTTTTCCACGCGACCGTCGCCTGGACAATCTCCGAAACTTGAGATTGAAATTGCACTTTGTTCCATTGATATTGCAGCTTAGGGACTTGCGCGATGATGAACACCAAAGCTAGCGCCACAAACCCCACCGCAATGAGATTGTCCATGATGGCCGCGCCTTGTTGTTTACGACCCAAACGGGTAGAGCGTAGTTTCATTGTCTTTTTCATGATGTTTCCTTTTTAAATTAAACGAGTGGCGATGTTGAAAAACAGCAACACCGCGCCAAAAATGAGCAACATGCCCGTGAGCGCCGCCATCAGCTTGAAGCCAATCAGCCCCATGGATTTCAGCGTGTTGATTTCTTGATGCAATTTTGCGGCGTGCATCGATGCCGATTGTTTTAACGTGGCCGTCGTCTCACCAATACCGCCCAACACTTTCAGACTGTCCATCTCTTCTTCAAGCAATAAGCCGGTATCAAAAATATGCCCAACATTGGTTTCGCCTCGTCCAATGTTTTGCAGCATTCGCCCAATATGAGCCGCCACATACACAGGGGCATGGGATTGATAGAGGGTGAGCGCTTGTTTGAGCGACACCCCTATCGCGATTTGGTGCGCGGTCGCCGTTAATAAGTTGGTGCAGTGAATATGACGGTATTGACGATAAATCGGCCAATTATCGACACGAGAGCGAAAATGCCCTGTCCAGCGCCCAAGAGACAGTCCAAGCGCGGCGGTCAGTAGCGCCAAGAACGTGAAGATAAACAGGCCATAATCCAACCAGAACAAACCAAAAGCATCAGCCGCTAGGCTCAATGCATCCCACCTTGTACGGGGAAGTTGCGCCTCTAAGGCTGGAAATAGCAGGGCACTGGCCATCGCACTCAACGTCAAGACCGCCATCATGCCAAGCGTCGGTTTAACCAATACCACGGCAAGAGATCCGGTGCTCGATTTGGCCATTTGCAACGCGGCAAGCGCGTCACTGACGCCTTGAGTAAAACGACCCGCACGATCGCCAGAGAGCAGCGCCAAATAGGCCGTGTTGGCCAAGTAAGGCTCCAATCCCTGACAAAATGATCGACCTTGTTTGAGAGTCTGAGCGCAGACTTGCCCAACCGCCTTCTCCTTTTTACTGCCAAATTTCACCAATTGATGCGCGATGGCTTTTTGCGGCATCCCCGCCTTCGCCAGTCGTTCAATGGTGCCCATTAAGCGCACTTGCTCTTGAGGGTTAAGTCGAACGCTCATCCTTCACCTCCTCCCATAAGCCTTGGTACACGGCGTTCGTGTCTTTAGGAAACAGACCATCAACGCGCCCAGCCGCACTGAAAATATCCACTTCCCCTCTTAATATCTTCAAGTTGGCATGGTCAACCACGCTCTTGAATCCTTTGACTTTCAGCGCCTTTAACCACGCCAGATAATCTCGTGATAATATGAGGGCGCGATCGTCATCATCGAGCACCACCATTTCAATCAACGTCGTGCGACCTTTTTCCCCTTCAACGCACTGCGAGCACCCTTCGGGGTTGCGAAAGCGCAGCGATTTTGGGTTAAATGAAGCCATCGATGCTTGCCATACAGCAAAGTGCGTTTTTTGTTGCTCTGACCACGTTTCCTTTGCCTGCTCTAGCAATAAGGCGCAATGAGGACATACGGTTCGAACCAGCGTTTGATATATCCACAATTTCATTAAATCCGGCGCCGCCAGTAGGGCACTGGGAACGAGCATTTGCTCGTTAAGGGTGTGAGCAATACCGACCGCACTGGAGGTGTGCAGCGTGGAAAACATGATTTGTCCCGTCTCCCCTTTTCGGCATACGTCCATAGCCCCGACTCCGTCTCGCACCTCACCGTGCGATTCAATATCGACGTCGTGCCGAAGCAGCGCTTTGGTGTACGTATTAAAGTGGTTGTCTTGACCTTGTTTTGCGGTCACGGACGTTTGAATCACCCCCAAATCAAACTCAACCGGATCTTCCACCGTGTTAATGGAGCGGCCTTGCCTTTTCATTTCACTGAGCGCCGCCGCAATCGTGGTACTTTTCCCAGAGCTCGTTTGACCCGCAATCAAACAAATGCCGCTGGCACTGTTCATGAAGTCGCGCATCACATTGACGTGTCCGGCCTCCCAGCCAATGTTGTCTAACGTCGGGATTGAGGTTTCCTTATTGAGCCAACGAAGCGTACATTGACCGCCTTTGTCTTTGGCAGGAATGTACGCGAGTCGCCACTGGGTCTCCCTTTTCCCATTGGGTGTATCAAGCGGTAATGACAATCGTCCATTGTTGATGGTGCCCACATGAAAATCGTCATCTTTGTCCTCACACAGCTCATTAAAGAGGTAACCAATCAGCAATTCGCCGTACTCATATTCGCCAATCGGCTTCATGAGTTCCGTCATGCGGCCATCGACGCGCACCTCGATGCGAGTTTGATGTTTGAACAATTCAATATGAATATCAGAGCTGCCTTTCAAGACCGCTTGTTCAAGCACGCGCTTTGCCCGAGTGGCGGTTTCTGATTGCTGCAAAAGAGAAGTGGAAGGCGCCGCCGGCACCTCCTTGCTGATGTCTGTGAGCCATTGAGTAATGTGCGAACGCGAGGTGAAACGCACGAGTAAATCGGGCTCAAAATCAAACCCAAACTGCTCAGGGTTGGCTTTCACCAGTTGTTTGATGCTTTCAATGGCGGGGCTATCAAAATCACACGTTTGCAACGTGCCATCGGCCATCAATACCGTGTCTTGAGAGGTGAAATAGAGCGTTTTAAGCGTGTCAGTTTGCAGAATTTGCTCAGCGTTCATCGATGACCTCCTCACTCACGGGGCGCGATTGGATCACATACTTCACGTGCTCTTGCCCGCTTTTATCAAGGAGAACGACGGTATTTTTCGTCAGGCGATGGACTTTCACATCTTGTATCCACGCCCCCTCTTTCACAGGGAAAAGCTCCCCTTCGAGCTCAAACCAGGCGCTGCTGTGTTGCTTGCCCTTAACAATGCTTTTGAGCTGCAATTTCGCCACTTGCTCACGCGCCGTGGGCGGCTCCGATAACACAGGGCGCTCAATGACGATAGGCTTCCTATCTAAGGCGTCTTGAAGCGCTTTCGCACTCTGAGTTTCGCTGAGTTTCGCTTTGTTGGCCGCGTCACTAAGCGTACTTTGATATTGAGACTCTAACGCCGTTAACGCGCGCTGAGTCGCTTGAGGCAAGGTCAGTGACACTGTTACCGTTTTTGAAGGCAAGTTTAACGCTTGAGTGTCAATAAGCACGGGCGTAGGGGCTAGGTTCACGCTGGCTCCTGCCGATACGACTTGAGGAGGAGGTGACGTCGTCACAAGGTCACGCGGCGGCGTCTCACCTATCTCCTCAAAGAGTGGGTCTTCTAATGACGCCGGCTTAAGAGGCGGAGGACTTTCAAAGAACATCGGCGCCGTATCATAAATCAGCCACCCAAGCATGAGCGCCGCCAACACCCCCATCGCCATGGTTTTCTTATTGACTCGCTTTAACGTCGAGTCCGTTTTTTTATCGGTCATGATTGACCCCTTGTACTGTTATTTTTAACGTTAATTGAGAGACAGCGTCGCCACTGAGCGTCATGTCAAACGCCGTTACCGTAATAAAAGACGCGTTCAGAATGGGCGCCATTAACGCCAAGGCGCCTAACTCTCCCGTCATCGTCAGAGTAAAAGGATGCGCCCTCACTTCACCATGAGAGACCTCCGGCTCGGCCTTGACGTCGACACCAAATGGCTCAAGCGCATCGATGACATCAGGTAAAAATGCGGCCACATCGACGTCATGCCATGGCGCCGTCGGTAAAATAGGCGAACGCAGTTGAGCCCGATGCTCATCCCATTGGCTTTGCCTTGTCTCTCCTTTTGATGCCCAATCGCGGCGGGTTTTGAGCCTTGAATCGCCTTTTTCCACGGTTCCAATCAAAAGATTGGCCTTGGGATCGAGTGTGATCGTACTCAGCACCATCGCGCTGGGTAAGGTTTGCGCCTCAATGGCCATCGCGACGGCATTCAGAATGAGCGGATACGCCAACGGTTGACGCATAAAGGTGGCCTTGAAGGTCTCTTTTTCCGTCAGCGTGGGCACGCTCTGTGCTTGAGTGGACGTGGCGTCAGAGGGCGGTGATAAAACCCACCATCCGCCCGCGAGCACGCCGCCAATGAGCCCGATAACCCCCAAGGTTTGTGTGCGCTTTTTCATGCCTTTTGACGCGGCGGGAGCAAGCGTAAACGCTTGCCAGTCACCGGATTCAATGGGGGGCACTTGGATTTGCTTATCAGGAAAGAAGGGAAGCGCAGGCTCACTGTCCTGGCCTTCTTCTTTCTTTTTTGTCACCAGAAGGTGCTCGGCATGATGAAGTTCGTAGGCAAACAGCGCTTCTAATGAGGCCACAGAGCCGATGTGCTCTCGCACCAACACGCCATGGTCAAAGGCGCAGCCATACCAGAGTTCGTCGAACGGCTGAAAAAAAATCAGGGTGCCTATGGCGTCCCCTGATTTTTCTAATTGCTGCTTAAGCGCATCCCCAAGCCTCACGGCGGGGGCATCATGATAGGAGCGGATAAACGTCCCTCCCTCCTCTTCACTCACCCATTCATACGCGGCGGGGATCTGCTTTCGATGGCGTTTAAGCTGTTTTTTGTCGCGTAAAATCACGCGATGCGGTAACTGCATAATGCCTCCTTATTTCACTTTTCTAGGCGTGAGCAACACTAAGGTTTCCACCGACGTATCTTGACTGCCTGTCCCGCCCAACAAGTCAGACCAGAAGTTTTTGGTCTTCTCCGCCACTTTTGAGGTCTGCTTCACCGACGCGATCACATAGGTCTGCCCATAACGCAATTTATTGGCAAAGGTGATCTCCGATTTTTGCTTGGTTAAAAAGCCCAAATCGATGTTTTCCACGGTCTGAGTCTCTCGCGCTGTGATTTTTTGAAGCTGGCCGGAGAGGCGCAGCCACACATACTCAGGCTGCACATTCGCGGTCGCCATAAAGTCCACCCCTTCCACCTCTTCGCGGCGTGTCACACTGGCTGAGACCACGCCCTCACTGCTTTCAGACGACGCCTCATAGATATAAGGCTCAAGCGTTTGCTGCGTGATGCGTGCCGGTTGATTGTTGAGCACCATGGCCGTGATAGGCGTTTGTGTTGAGACGCTGCCTTGCTTCTCTAATACTTTGATGAGCGCTTCCGTGCCTGACCATTTGCCAGAGCCCTGAAAAGCCACGCCATACCCCGCTTGCTTGGACACGGTATTGGTGCCTGGTATAAAAAATTGCACCAGTCCGTCACCGGTATCTCGTACAATGTTCCAATCCACGCCGCGCTCAGTCCCTAAGTTCGAGCGAAACTCAAGGACTTGCACATCGAGCACCACCTGTTTGGACAGTTCAGCCTGATAATGATCAATCAAGGTTTGCACGGCCTGCATTTGGTCTGGTGTCGCGGTGACCGTGATCGAACTTAAACTGACGGAGGCCGAGACGGCACCTTGTGCTTTTTCACCGCCGCCCAGCAGAGATTTAATGTCATTAGCCACTTCGGTGGTGATGTCCACATCCGAATACTTCACGTTCAGGTATTGACCTTCAATGGTCGCTTCTCCTTCGGTTTGACTGCCCTGTGAGCCGAGTTGTCCATACATTTTCCCCGTAGGAATGTTCAGCGAAAAGGTGCGCGTCACACTCGCCGAGACCTCAAGTCGTCCTGAACGGTGTTCAATGCTGTACCCCACCTCACGCGATAATAGGTTGAGCACATCTTCTCGCGCGTTCGAATAGTTCAAGGTCACCGGAAGATTGGGGTTAATGCCTTCACCAAAAAAGACGGGCGTGTCGACGCCTACCATGATTTCTTCAAGCACCACCGATAACGGCATATCACTGACGTTCACGGTAATGGTCTCTTTCATCCATTCATCGCCTTTAGGCGGCGTCAACAGAGCGAACGATTGAGGCGGCTTACTGATGCGAGTCACCTTCGCTTTTTCAATAAAAGTACTCTTATCTGCGATCTCTTGTTGCACCGCCTTATTGCGTTCGATGTTGTCTTGATATTCTTGTGACGCGCAACCGGCTAACACCAGTGCGCCGAGTAATAGGGGTATCCACCTCATAAGGCTTCCTCAATAAAGACCTGTCCGGTCGAATCCAAAATAGACGCCGTGACGGGGTAACCGTCTAAGACCGTCGCCAACGCACCGTCAATGTCATCCCATGGCGTCAACAGGTAATAATCGGCGCTAAATTGATAATCATTGCTTGCGAGCCAAGAGCGCTTATGCGTCAACGACTCGCCCCAACGTAACTCGTAATTGAGCACCACTTGTTTCACCACCTCACGTAAGGATTGGCCACTGACGTACGTCAGGCGCGCTTTCCCGTCAAAGTCGTACACCCCTGCCACGGGCTGACCCTGGTAGGTGGTTTGCACCAAGTGCAGTTTGAAGCCCTGTTGCTTTTGAATGTCATCCCAGATTTTTTTAAAACTGCCGGTAAAGGCTTGTTTTTCCATCGGCGCATCCAAAAGCGCTTGATGCTCAGGCGTGATTGACCACGCGACATTGCGATAGCCTTCGCTTTTTAGCCAACGACGCAGCGCAATGCCGAGCGGCTCTCCCTCATACACCACGTACGTGGCCATGGGTTGAATCGCGCGTTTGGAAGGCTCAGAAGATGAGGCGCTTAAACGGGTATCGGCAAGCTGAACACTTTCAAGCCGCGATAGATCACGTTCAACCAGATTGACGTTGTCCAATTCAAAATATTCCCCTTGTCCGGTGTACGTCGGAGTTGAACACCCCGCAAGCAAGACGCAGGCGCCACCGATTAATAAGAGTTTGTTCATAGCAGCACCCCCTTTGAAAACGTAATGAGTTTGTGCTCTCTGTCCACAATGAGGCTGTTGCCTTCACCGATTAACAGTTGAAGCGCGTGTGTCACGGGCATCGTACGGTGCATCTTAGCCGCCGTCGGGATAGGCTTAATCAATATCCCCTGCGCACTTTTCGGGGCGGGGTAATCCGTCACAATGTGATACCCCAAAGGTTCAAGTAACCACGTGGCCGCCTCACCGACCGTCCTCACCTCTGGCGGGTAAAGCGTGCGAGCGGACACTTGTAGCGTGTCCACGTCAGGCAGTGGCATGGCAAAAGCATGAGGGGCAATCACGCCCCCCAAAATCAATAATGTCCTTGTTAATTTCACAGATAGTCCTCGTAGATGTTTCGCCAAGGCTTGAGGAAGACCTCATCCTCGATGATGATGTTCATGCTTTGGCCTGAACGAATGACGTTCGTTGGCCGCAGTTGAAGGTATTTTTGAACGTGTGGCGCCAGTTGATCACGCAGCCCTTGCGCCACTTCTAACTCATAGCTGCTGTCAGAGTCGTTGCCGGTTCCCTCATAAGAGGTGTTATTGGCCACCAACGCATACGCGGCGACGCCCAAAAATTGCTCCATCCAATGATGGTCAACTTGGTCGCTGATGCCCCCCATGCCCTCACGGTCGAGACCGCTCGATTTACTGGTGTCAATCTTGTTGCCGTCGGGCAGCACTATCCATGGCACACTCATCCCGACCACGCTATTAATGGCCTCATTCGCGCCGCTCATACGAAAACTCTTAATAATGAGCTCTGAGCCTTTGGGAATGAGCACCCACGTTTGGTTGACGTCCATGACGTCTTGAGACACCACCGCCTTAAACGTGCCTAAGCGGTCGCTGTTGGCTTTCATGACGGTGACCGCCGGTATGATGGTGCCGATGGGCAGCGTCAGCAGCCCTTCGGTGGACGCGTTATAACGGTTTTCATCGGTATAACCGACGATGGCCTCGGGCGGCGGGGTAAATTGCGCCTGCATCGCGGTGATGGCTTCCTCGCCGTCCCCCATCGAGTATTGCCCTGATTGAATGCGCTCTTTCAGCTTCGCCAGCTCAGCCAATCTCGATTTCAGGTTTCGTCGCTGCGCATCGGTGGAGAGCAAATCCTCACGATCGCCAAGTACATTCGCTTGAACGGCAATAGGAGAAGGCGCTTGGGTCAATATCGGCGCCTCAGACACCCCATTAGAGCGTCGCCATGGACTGCTCGCCGCTTGCTGAGCACGATAATAGTCTTGCACTTGCTGCTGCTCACGGGCGCGTACCAACGCGTCAGGCACCTCGGGTAACACTTCCTCTACCTTTTGAGCGACTTTCGTGTCTTCGGTCAATGACGCCACGGTGTCCACCGCCCGCTCGCGCTCGGTGGTGATCCCCTCAATGCTCTCACGTACCGACGGGGTTTGGCTTTGGGGCTCGGCCTGTGGCGACGTGGGCGCAACCACCTGTGCCTCTTCGGGGCTTGTGCTGAGTTTTTGCATGGCCACAATCAACACACCAAGCAGCAAGACAACGAGTAACCATGCCCACTTTTTCGCGTGCGCTAGGCTCCTTTCTTTAAGTGTACTCACAAGCTACCCCTTCCCTCGCGTCACAAAGTCCGTGCGTTTGACTTCCACGGTGACATCATCCAAATGCAGCCTTAAACGTGGGTAGATACCGGTGATTTTGTACATGCCGTACGCGTCGTCATATTTCATCGGCGCAATGGCGGCTTTCCCTCCAATTTGCGTTTCAATGCTTAAAATGCCGCGATTGGGGTTTGCCAGGCGAATGTAAGTAAATTGACCATCGTCATACGCGTCCGACACCACGTTTTGACCAATAAAACCGTCACCTTCATCCCATTGGTAACGGGTGTAAATGCGATAACGGTACTTACGCAACGCCTCAATGATGGCGCGGTTTTTCTCTTCCTTGCGGTGCGTATTGACGGTCTTGAGTTCAAGCTTTAAACGTTCAATGGTCGCCTGCGCCTGCGGGGCAACCGAAGGCGTCGTCGCCACTTTTTGTGTTTGCACAAAAGAAGAGACCGCTTGTTTTGTCTGCGCGTCCATAAACCCGCGAGTCTTCACAAGCACACAGGTTTGATTTTTATTGGCAGGCACCCTGCTTGCTTGAATGTCAATCACTTGGCCATCGTCGGTAAACGCATAGATATTGGTACTTGCCCCTTCTTTGACGGCGCTATTGGGCTTGATGAGAAGCTGATTGGTGCCCACTATGCCGGTCACGTCCCACAAAAACGCATTCGACGTCGTCGGGGGACTGATTAAATTAGCCGGCAACTGAACGCGGGCACCTAAATATCTGGCCGCCTTCACGGTAATGATTTCTCCCGATTGGTGCGGCAAAGGTTGACACGCTTTTGCCATCACACCGACCGAAAAAAGGCCGCTTAAGCAAGCGACCCAGTGACAAAATTTCATATTATGTTCGCTCCTTATTGAGCTGATACGATAAAACGGTTAATCCAATGGGGTTTAACCGCAAGGCGTCTAAGTCATCTTTGGCCAGCTCCGTTTTGTCTTTGAGCTGCCACAAGACAGAAAGCACCAACTTTTCAGGCGCAAGCTTACGCCCTCCTTTAATCAGCGTTCGGGTTAAGTACACGTTACTGCGAATGGACACGCTTTGGTCTTGCTCGCTGCGCGACCACATCACTTCATCGTAATGCTCAACGCCGCGCTCAATATCAATCACCGCTTGGTTACCGGATTTCTCTACCGCTTTCATTTTCGATAGGGCATCAAACCCCTGCGGATCAATAAAATCCGCTGCTAAAGTGGGTGACATAAAGACACTGGCTTCCCCCCAGTCGGTTTTTATCGTCGGGGGATTCACCCCAAAGCGCGCAATGGCAAAACGCTGCAACAGGGCATCAATGGTCGTTTTAAAAAACAGTTGTTGGTCTTGTGGTTGATAATCCACCACCGACCAACCGCCCGCAGGCTCTAATTTCACATACACAATTTCTTTGTTATTACCCGCCTTTTCAAACGCGTAAAACAAAAAAAAGAGCATCACTAACACCACCATCGTGAGCCCTAACACCGCCACAAACCAACGATTACGCTCAGTACGTAAACGCGGTTTATCGACATGGGTTTCTTTGGGCGTATCGGCTCGAATCACCGGTTCCATCGTTAACCTCCTTTAAAGCCTTTCAGATATTTCATAGCAAGCTGTCCCGCCTTAGACGCCCCTTGAGACATCGCACGCGTACCACTTGGCGACACGACGCTCGCCGTCAAGGCGCTCGATAGACTGATGCTCGACACCACAATGAGAATGGACAACACCATCGTCACCATCAATTCCATGTTATCGGCCGGAGAAAACCCCGCCCTTCGCCCCCCAACGGCCAAACAGGAGGTTAATAAGTCCCCGCCACATTGCAGTAATCCCGACGCTTTAAACTGCGCTTGAATGGCGAGTCCCGCGAGGACACCCGAGGCGCGCACCACGACCAGTAGCACCAAACTGCCTAACGTGAACTTGAGCCAGCCATCAAAAAAAGGCCGCGTGAGGGGATGCGCGACCATGGGGACAAAAATCAGTCCGAGGACTTTCGCCAAGAACAAACACCAGACCGCCCATGAGCCAATCAAAAAGAGCACCAGCGTGAGGATCAAACCGATCAATTGCCAAACGCCCCAGATGAAGACGTCGCCTATCGACAAATCCCACAAACTGACCTCTTCTTGATACATGCTGAGCAAAGCGTTATTAATCAACTTAAACAAAAACATCGAATCGCGCGTGCCAGTGCCTATCTGAAAAATCAGCAAGCCCACGTTGTCCATGGTCTCAAACAACACATCAAAGATGGCGTTATAAGAAAAGTAAAGGGACGCGGACAGAAACACCGTCAAGGTGCATTGAATGATGTTCTCCGGCTCCCAGCCAATCAGCATGAAGCGGGCAATTTCGGTAAAGATCAGCACCACACATAAGGTCACTAAGAGCGCCAAACTGAATGACGCCATCTCAGGGTGAGTCATCACCCTATCGACAAACTCGTGCACCACCGTGGAAAAGGTTTGTCTAAACACACTGTCAGGACTGCTCATCTGATCGGCCTCTCATCCACGGTTACGCCTTGCTCACGCGCGGTATTCATTCGCTCTAAACGGGCTTGTTGAGAATTAAGCACCCCCTTTGCGACGCGGTTATCGAGCTGAGCACTGCCCGCATACTGCGAGAGCGCCATATCATTGCGTAAACTGAGTTGGTCGATAATGACCTGATTTTGCTCCACCAAGGTTTGTAAGGTCGCCAGCTCACTCTCATTGCCCAAACTCAAGCGCAATTGGTCTAACTGCGCTTGGTCTTGGGAAAGGGCGGATTGCCTGGATTGGTAATACTCAATATTGGCGCCTTGTCGATGCGCCTCCCCCGCCTGTAAGTATTGGCGTTGCTGCGCATCCGAGTAGCCTCCCGTCGCTTGGCGTGACAGTTGCTCATACTCTGATTCGTTAGGAAGACGCCCATAACGCGCCTCTACGATGGCGTTATTTTGCGTTTCTTGTTGCCCTGCGTATTGCAAGCCACGGCGACGCAGCTCGCGCTCTAGTGCGGCATAATCACGGCGGTCGATTTTGCCCTTGAGCCCTTCGACTTGATTGAGCAACGTTTGGTACTCTCGCAATGTTTGCTCGTATTCCTGAATAGAAATCACCAAATCATTACCCGCAATACCGGTTTGATTGAGGATTTGTGAATACTCTTTCAGTAGGGTGGAGTATTGCGTGACCATTTGCAGTAAGTTGGCCACATCGACCACCGGAAACCCCGATGCGTGGGAGGGAGAAGAAAAACCAAGGACGCTGCTGACCAGCAGCGCCATAGGGGTGTATTTCATAATAACGTTCCTTACTTTAGGTTGAGCTCCTCACAAAGGCGGTCAATGGCCACGTCCACATCGTCCTCCTGTGCAAACACCGCTTGCGCGCGAGCCGCTTCATGAGGTCTGGAGGTGGCGATCACATATTGCTCCGGCTCAACAAACAGGTTAATGACTTTGGCAATGCCCTTATCGGGCTGCTTAATGAACGCTTGTTGCTTCGGAATGAGGGATTGAATGGCATCGAGCTCTGCGGGTTTGAGCATCGGAAAAGCGTGTTGATACTCTTCACGGCTCATTTCAGGGTCGGCCATAAACCAAAAGGTCGTCGCGGCGCTTCGCAGCGTGCTCCACTCTTCCAAATCACTGTAGTGTTTCGGACTTTGCGTCCAAAACCCCATGCCGCCGCCATGCTTAAACCACGTTCGTGCTTTCGCAATGGCAAACTCGGCTGCCCCTTTTTGAGACAATACGTATTGGCATTCATCGATTTCAAAAAATTTAGGCACGCTGCGGTGCTTGGCATTCTCAAAGAGACGAACGCTACGAAAAAAGATTTCCGTATTCACCAACTCCGCAAGCTTAGGCGAATCCTTTACCCCTTCGGTGTTGTACACCGAGTACGGCTTATCTATCGCCCCGATGGCGTCCACATCGTTATCAAACAAGTTCCCGTAAATACCCCCGCGCTTAAATTTGGCGAGTTTTTCATGCAGAGACGGTGGGCACTTACCCATCATCGCAGAAAAACTGCCCAGCTTGCCGGTTTGCGCCATGGTGTGAATGATGGCCTCTTCAAGCTTAGGCTGCTCAATGGCCGTTAAGGTTTGAAGTTCTACACTGTCATTGAGTAACAGCATGCCTTGAATCAATCCCAGCATATGACGAACAAAGACGTCATCCCCTGCCCCAACGCTCATCGAGAAAGGATTGAACCCCTTTGAGGTACTGGCGTCCTTTAAGCAAAAGAGACCGGCGTCATCTTTAAAAAAGTGCGCCAGAGGCTCACTCCCTGCATCAATATCGAGCGCACAATAACGCCCGCCCAGTTTGACAAAGTGATTGGCCACACACTGCTTGAGAAAGGTCTTACCGCTTCGCGTCGGACCTGTCCCCAGCACCAGGCACTTGTCACCAATGAAGGGCGTATAATGAAAAGGCACCCCATCGTCACTCTCAAAGACATAGAGCGCTTCCTCTTGCTTGTTACCCAGTTCAAAAGTCGGAAAGCCTTCATGACTGCGAAAAAACAGCGATAACGCGGCGGCTTGGCTCGCATTCAAATCACAATGACGAATGGGCGTTTCATTCGCCCCTAATAGCATCGAACGGTGGGCGTGTACCAGTCCTTGGGTCTCCCATAACAAAGAGAAGTCTGAGTTTTCCAAGAGCGCATTCATGGTTTTCACTTGAGCGTCCAAGCGCGCTCGGTCAGTATCAAACACCACCACATAAGAGAGCCACGAACCGTATTTATCATCGTCACGACTCATGCGGTCTAAATCAAGGAGTACCGCGTTGAGATGAGGGTTGGTTTGCAATCGCTGCAACACGGCGCCAGAGCCGACGTCGCCTTTCATTAAATCGGTGAAGCGAGTTTGAGAGCGAAACAACGCGTCTTCTTCGTCTTTGAGCATCGCGCGCTTTTGCTGCTTGGAGTACGGCGCAAAACGCGTAAAAAAGAGGTAATTGCCTTTTTCAGAGACCGGCCTTGCATCACTTGCCCATGCGCACTCTGGCGTGTGTGTCATCCCCACACCTTGCACGGCCGCGATGCGCGCATACACGGTGTGCTGATGAGACAGTTTGAGGTAATCCACGCCTTCAATGTGCACACCCGCCACATCCCCCGTCGCTAAGCGTGCATCCCAATCTTGACTAGGCGCATGCCGCGCATGTTGATTCAGATAACAAGACTCCAACGTCAGCAAGGCTTGTTGAAAATGAAATAACAGGCTCGCATTCAAACGCGGATTGTCCAGCGAACAAAACGACAATCCCAGCGAGAGCGACGACAACACATCGTCTAGCTGGCTGATTTGTTCAATCAGCGCCCGCTCATCAAATAACGCGCCTTCTCGATACGATAAGGCTTGCTTCAATGTGCGGCGTTTATCTTTGTTGAAGACGGCTTGAAGGCACAAGGTCACAAACTCGCGACCCATATCGGTATAGTCGGTTAACTCATGCAGTTCAACCACCCACACCAAGCGCGATTGATACAGCTCACGTTGGGTATTTAAAAACTGGGCTCGCCTTGAAGACACCAATTGAGCACGAGGGTTATCTCGATGTTCAAACGATAAAGGGGGGCATCGGTAATGAACGTAGTATTGTGAAAACGTCACCTCAAAAGGTAACCGTTGGATCACGTTACGGAGCAACGTCGTGATGGCGGTTTTTTCGGTGGGATTCAATAAAGCTGGCTCGACACCCGACAATTCAATCGCCCCGAGTGCGCCCCCACGATAGGTTAAGACGGTCGATTCATCGACCGCCCCATAGGTTTGAATAGATTGATTGGCCGCTTGCATTTAGAACCCTTTGAGCCAGGTAATGACGAGGCTTAAACTGAACAGAGCAATCGCCCCCACACACACTCGAAACAACCACGCTAAAGCCTCTCCCCCCGCTTTTGGGGCGATAACCCATAGGAAGATGGCACCGGCTGCCGACATGAAGATGACAAATAAGGTGCCCGTGCCCCCTAGAAAATCGACCACTTCTTGTAAAAAGTTGGCAAATTTAGCAAACACACCACTGCCCCCTCCGCCCAGAGAGACGGACGCGTGCGCCTGAGCTGAAATCAGCATTGAACCCAGCAGCCAGTAAACCGCATTAATTTTTTTTTGAACGTTTATCATGTTGATGTTTCCATTGTTGGTAAGGCATGACACCACGTTGAGTCATGATGAACATGCGTTTTTTCAGTAAGGTTTCTTTGGTGAATTGGCCAAAATAGGCGTGTAGCCACAGCTCCCACGCCCGAAGGTCGTGTTTGTGCGCCCATCGAAGGGGCGAAAAAATCACGACACAGCAAAGGCCGCCTATCAAGAGCCCCAACAGCCACCCTAAGTGCACCAGTGCAAGCAGCAGCAAAAAGCCACCACACAAGGCCGCTAAAGCAAAAATTTTCAGAGGGAGGCCAAAGAGAATGACTTCTTGTTGTTTGTGGGCGTGTTGAAGTTTGGGGTTATCCGCGTGTTTCAATGAGGTGTCCCTCCTGCCAACGGTGATACGGGTTGCCAGCATTGGCGGCTTTATCTTCATCAAGCGCCGTGAGTATCGGCTCAGGCATCGAGATGCCAAAGCGAGCCAATACAATCAGGAAAACATCAAAAGATTTAGGATGAGGGTCATCTTCAAACAAGTTTGAGTATTGCAACTCATCGCTTTTTTCAATGACAAGAAAGAAACCTTGCAGTGGCCTATCCCAACCACAAAGCACGTGATAACCACGAGCATTAAAAGAATGTTGTGACATAACGCGTCCTACCTGTGACTCAAGCGGTCTTGAATGTCTTTATTTCCCACCACATACAACCCATCTTCCAGTTCTAAACCCGCAGCTTTAAGCTCTTCTCGGATCTCAATCTGACGTCTAGCGGCGCAGCGGCGAGCCTGTTGTTCTGCTGACTCTTTTTTACTCTGTGTCTTCATGCTTTCTCCATTTGGTCAGCCGCGTAATTCGCCGTTTGAGCGAGCACTCGGCACGTCTGAGATAATGCCCCTTGCTCTGCCGGTGTTAAACGCTCACCGTCGACAGGGATAGCGGTCTGTTCAATGACGTCAACCCAAAACTTGAGCTCTTGAATGAGGGTCATTTCTTTCTCCTTATCACGCTAAAGACAACAATGAATCGCTCGCATACTTCAAACCACGATTACGGCTCACGTGTTGTTTCCAATTTTGAGGGGTCATGGTGGTGTTATTGAGTTTACGGTAACGTTTTTTGCGCGCGTTATTTGAGGTAGGGAGAGTGAGACGATTGACTGATTGTGCTTGTTTTTGAACGGCAACGATATGAACGCCCTTCCAATAGAAAGGAAAGGGGAAGCGCCCAGTAAAAGAGAGCAAGGCGGCAAACGCAATGTGTTCACACCCAACCGTACCCAGCTTTTTTACGCTGATAAAATCACCTTGTTCAACAAAGCGACCTAACAAATTAACCGCATCATCTTCACTACAATATCCGTACACAATCTGCATGTTCACACTCCTTTTAGGACATTGTTTTGGTCTTTAAAAAGAACAAAACAATGGGCTCTCTTTCAAGAGCCGTGCTACAAACTGGCTTGAGCATTCTTGTAGTAGAATGCGCACATCCAAGGGATGTGGTGTCTGGTATTCCCAAGTAACTCTGTTTCACCACTCAACCAGCACGCTTAATTGAGTAGAAAAACAGCCTTGGACGTCGCCCCAGATAAGGCTCCTGAATTTGTTAGGCATATTACGCACGCCTGCGCCCCTCTGCGGCGCTTTTTGCAGTAGTGAAGGCAGCCCACCTTCGAGTCTCATGATGAGACTTCACTCCTAATCTGAACTCACACAAGGAGCGAGATAAAACTAGATTTTGTCGAGCCCATTATCGGGAGACAAAATGTCATTCTGCTTGTCGGTTGGTAAGCGATAAAACGCACGCAACACAAACAGAGCTTCAATTCGTTTGCTTCGACCATAGGCCGATGCTGACCCTTCCAAGCGAATATTGGTCTCATGATCGAGTGCCACGGTTAGCTGGGTACTTTTGCTAATTTCTTGTTTCATAAAAACTCTATCCATACCTGATCATTTGATCAGTGTGGTGAATAATAAATCAGTAAAACACACAAATCAAGACAAACGTACCTAAAATCAAGACGTATGTATTGAAAACAAATGAGATCATACTTCAAAATATTACGTATGCAGATTAATGATGAATACTGTTGGTAAGAAGATAGAAAAACTAAGAAACAACGCTAAATTAACAAAAGAAGCCTTAGCGAAAAAAATAAGAGTTTCGCCTGGAGCTATATCCAAATGGGAATTGGAAATTTCAAAACCCAAAGCTGAGAGCGCTCAAAAACTAGCAGAGTATTTTAAGGTCACCCTCGCGTCTTTGATGACGGATGGCTCAAACCTAAAAACACAACCTCAGATGGTATCGATACCTTACTTCAAATACATATCAGCAGCAGCCGGAGCTGGTGATATTCCTTTTTTAGAAGAAGCTGAGGAACTATTCATTCAAGAAAGCTTAATCAAAAAGCCACATGACACTATTGCCGTAAAAGTAAGTGGTGATTCAATGGAACCTTCTTACACTAATGGATCTATAGTATTTGTTGATCGATCTATAACAGAGATCTCAGATGGAAGTGTTTATGTTTTTGTACATGATGGAATGGTTAGGCTAAAAGAACTAGAAAACACTCCTAAAGGGCTAAAATTAAAAAGTCATAATTCAAGGTACAAAACAGAAGAGATCGAGTGTGAGTATTCAAACGTAAAAGTGATTGGGGAAGCTTGTGGAAAACTACAAATGTCCTGCTAAATAACACTTTTGTACTTTCATCTAATTAAATATATACATACGAAAATCTGAAGCCTATAATTACTCTAGTTTTGAAGTAAAGTGCATTACATAGCACGTTACTACATAGCCTTTTATGTAGTGTATTTTTCAAAATTAGAATGTGTTAGACCTCCAATCTAACTATATAGCATTTGCAAAAAAGCTAAATCTCCGCAAGGGTTTAGCTTTTTTTGTATCTGAAATAAATGTTTGATCTTCTTATTGAATCTGATTATAGTTAATTCTAGCTTGGAGTGGAATCTAAGCAAACCTTTAACTTGCGGAATCAAAACCATGAAAAATCAACCTAGTTGCATTCTGCAACTCATTCAAAATAGACACAGCCTGTATTCACATTCAACCAATGTTCAAACACATTTATGGTCGGATGTAGAAGGTATGTGTCATGACCTCATCTAATCAAACCCTCAAGTTTCTCGAACATCACAACCAACTGACTGATGCAGTTGCTTGCGATGAAAGCATCCCAGCAGATGAGAAGTCTTTATTGATTGCTATATCCACCTTTTACAACCTTTCTAATCAATGCGCGTTCCCAAGCCGAAAGCAGATCGCCGCAAGAATGGGGCGTTGCGTCAATTACGTCACCGAATTAATCAGTAAAGCAAAAAAATCCGGACGACTAATATCAACCGCTCAATTCGTTCTGATTGAAGGCGAGTCTGCACCTCGACAAATTGCTAACAAGTACGAGTTTGTCCTTGAGAAGTTTGGACTCTTCTACAGCAAAGCAAAGGCAATGCTCAACCGTAACCTAAGAAAGAAGAGTAAAGAAAGCAAAGCAACTCAACAAGCAGCTTCTTCTAGAGTTGATCATATCAATCAGCTTCTCGATGAAGCCCAGATTTCTGATATACCAGAATGGGAAGATTACACTCCTCCTGAATAACCCCTTTAAATTTCATTCATACCGTTAGTTTGGTAGGACTCAATACACCTGGAATAAATCCAGTGTGATCTTCTTCTCAAAATACGATTCATCACCATACCCATTAAGTAAAAATTCCTCTGAAATTCCTATCACAATCGTCAAAAACTCATAGATCTCCTACCCCCTAAAGATTTTATTACATGGATTCCTAAAGAATTATTGAAAGGGAACCCTACAGAGAAACAGGTAAGCAAAACAAAAGAATTAATAGACATAAGAATTAATAGACAAAAAGGGTTCTTTACTCAGATTTGAGTGTGGGGAACTTTCGTGAGGAACGAGCGAATAGTTATCCATCACCCAAATCCGACAAGCGTAGCGCGTCAGTTCAGTACGTATGTTTAACTTGATCGATCTATAAAAGAAGTCGCTTTACAGTGACAGTGCCATAGAAAAAGATTTGCGATATTCCGCTTGCTCACCCTCCGACTGGCTACGCCAGCTACGGGATTGCGCCGAGCAGATGAATAGAAAGCAATCTGTTTTGTGAACTTAGTTGTCTATTGGTCTTTATGTGAGTGATTGCATTTTATCGATTTGATAATGTGTACTTATTGATTTTTTTATGAGGGTGATAAATGGAATTTTGGTTATTTGTTTTAGTCGTAGTTGGATTCTTTATGTGGAACTCTGCACGTATAAAACGGAATTGGGAAAGTTGGCCAACCGTTGATGCTTACATTGATAACTATAATCCGACTAAAGGAAGAGGGATCTCATGCCATAAATGTGGTTCACATAATATATGGGAAACCGGCTTTGGGAAGGTTGATAGTAATATGCGTATACATTACTGCAAGCAATGTAAAACTAATCTATATCGAACTAGTCGATAGGGCATTTAAATCTGTGTCAGAAAGGTATCTGATATAACTGTTAACTTAGTGGCTAGTGCTACCACTGCCACTCAGGAAAGACATGTTGTTGCTTTCGTATCCACGGCTCTGTCGCTTTAATGCCACAACTGCTGAAAAAGCGAGATTTATACGTTTGGTGAATGTATTTGTGATGAGTGCAGTTAGCATAACTGCATCGATACTCTTTAGATCCAAAAGCGGCGGTACTCCAAACGAGCATCTTGGTGACGTTTGAAAGTTTTCCGATGTTTATTAGGGTAGCTCAGCCAATTATCGTTAGTATTGAAGAGTTTTTTAATGGGCTTATTCGGATACATGGCCTATAGGATAAACGATTCATGCAAAGCACCCTAGAAGGTTGAGTCTCTTTGTTTTCGGCCGTAGGCCGCTCAGGCGACACCGTCGCCGGTTCTCTATCATATTGATAAAAAAGATATTGTAGTCACAAAAACAACCTTAGATTTGTCCCCAAAAAAACTAAAGGGTATTATGGTGCTAGTTGTTTCATATTTTCGATATGAACCCCTCTTCATTTAGATTGCATAAGGCTACTATCTAGGAGAGGTTTTAATCACTATTATAAGAATATTAGCAAAGGGTCATTTAATGGATAACCTTCTGACGCTCAAGACAATAAATGAAATTAGAGATATAGACTTTTATATACCATCGTACCAGAGAGGGTATCGTTGGACACCTAAAGAGGTTAGGGACCTACTAAACGACATTTCTGAGTTTCGGCCTAGGTTCGTTAATGATGATAATGAAAAAACGTGGTATTGCTTACAACCAATAGTTGTTAAAAAGAAAGATAATGAACAGTATGAAGTTATTGATGGGCAACAGCGTTTAACAACAATATATTTAATACTACATTTCTTGAATAGCCGATTTGTAGAACCAGAAAAACTATTTAGATTGGGTTATGAGACAAGAGAAAATTCAACCAACTTTCTTATCAACCTAGATAAAGGAACTTCAGATAATAGTAATATTGACTTTTACTATATATCTAATGCGTATAAAACAATTTGTGACTGGTTTGATGAACAAATAAATTTTGATATTAATGATTTTGAATCAAGATTTAAATTTAATTCAAAAGTTATTTGGTATGAGAGCAATGAAGATAACTCGATATCAATATTTACTAGGATTAATATAGGGAAAATTCCTCTAACAAACTCAGAGTTAATAAAAGCACTATTCTTAAATAGTTCAAACTTTGATAATAATAAAAATGATCGAATAAGACTGAAACAACTAGAAATATCTACGGGTTGGGACCATATAGAGCATTCTTTACAAGATGATAAGTTCTGGTACTTTTTGAATGGTAATAAATCATATGTAAATAGAATAGAGTTTATATTTGAACTTATGAACGACGAAAAAGATGAAACAGATAATTATTCAACCTTTAGGTTTTTCAATAAGAAATTCAAAAATAAAAACCAAGAAACTATAGAAAAGAATTGGCTGGAAATAAAAAGATATTTTCAGCGATTTCAGGAATGGTTTGAAGAACGAGAGTTATACCATAAGATTGGCTACTTAATTTCAGTAGATGCTATTACTATTAAAGATCTTTACGAGAAATCATCTAGTTTGACTAAGAATGAATTTAGAATTCTTTTGGATTATGAAATAAAAGGTGTTCTTAAGGGGGTTAACTTAGAAAACCTACAATATGGTGATAAGAAGGTGAAACCAATATTATTACTATATAATGTACTTACTATGTTGAATAATGAAAATGACAACTCGTACTTTCCTTTTGACTTGTTTAAAAATGAGCGTTGGGATATTGAACATATAACATCTATATCCGACTCTATTCCACAAAATGGAAATAATTGGTTAAAGGATGCAAAAATATTTATTGATGTAAGTGATATAGATGGTCAACAGTTAAAAGAAGAAGCTGATAATTTCGATTTTGATGTTGATGACTTTGAGATGATTTTCTTTAAAATAGTAGATCATTTCAATTCGTATTTAAAAGATACGGATATAAATGATATATCCAACCTTGCTTTATTAGATTCTGAAACGAACAGAGGATATAAGAATGCAGTGTTCCCTCTAAAAAGAAAGACTATCATTGATAGAGAAAAAAGTGGGACATTCATTCCTATTTGTACGAAAAATGTTTTTTTGAAGTATTTTAGCTCTTATCCTCCGAAAATTTCATTTTGGACACAAGATGATAGAGAGCATTACTATAAAGATCTTGAATCCGTTCTATGTGATTATATTGAGAAGGTATCATAAATGAATACTAACCAACATGAGGGTGATGTAACAAATTTTTGGGAACTATTGAGTAATCATAAAATAGAAATTCCTATTATTCAAAGAGATTATGCTCAGGGAAGAAAAGACAAAGAAGAGATTAGAAATAACTTTCTTAACGCTCTATTTGAAAGCATCACGGAGCATCACCCCATAAAATTAGACTTCATATATGGAAATTTGGAGGCTGGAATTTCTCACCCTCTAGATGGGCAGCAACGGTTAACGACACTGTTTTTATTGCATTGGTATGCAGCTGTAAAAGAGCAAGTCTTAAACAAAGCTAATATTGAGATATTAAAAAAATTTACTTATGAAACTAGGATTAGTTCCCGAGAGTTTTGTCATTCTTTAGTATCGAACAAGATAAATTTTCAATATGGATCTGATCCAAGTGAATATATTATTGATTCATCGTGGTTTTTTCTGTCTTGGAAAAAAGACCCAACCATAGACTCCATGTTACGTACAATTGATTCTATACATGAGATATTTCATGACGTAGATGATCTTTGGGAGCGTTTAACTGGAGATGAGAACCTTATTAGTTTTTACCATATAGAGCTTGAAGGTATTGGGTTGACTGATGACTTGTATATTAAGATGAATGCTAGAGGGAAATTGCTTTCATCATTTGAAAATTTTAAAGCATCATTTCAAAAACATATTAACGATCATCTTTGGGAAGGTGATGTCGATTTTGTTGATTCTTTCGCATTGAAAATTGATACTTCTTGGACTGATCTATTTTGGAACGGAGATAATCATATAAATGTAGACTCTGCATTTATTCGCTTTATTGCAACTACCATAATGTGTAGGAAATCTGTATCTAAAGCTGATAATAGAATGTCTGAGATAAGAAAGTTGCAGGATAATCCTAACCTAGTAAAACCTTCAATGTTTGATTCTGATAGTTTTGAGTACTTATGCAAAGCATTTAACAAGTACTACGAACTTAAAAAAAATAATGTGAACTTATCGATAGAGTTTCCGCTTTTCCAGCATAAACCTGATGGAGACATCTTCACTGCTATTTGCTTTGAAGCAAACAATGCATCATATACTCAGAAAGCCCTTTTTTTTGCGCAAACAGAATTTTTGCTGAAATCTAAAGATTTTAGTTTAGATGCATTTTATGATTGGATGAGAGTAATTCGGAATATTGTTTCTCGAGGGGATTTAGTGAAAACAGGTGTTAGACCTGCAATAATCCGTAGTCCTCAAACTTTTGATGGGGTTATTAATTTAATATCAGAACTTTCAGAAGGCTGTGATGATATATATGGTTACCTAAGAAGTAATAGGGTTAGGTCATATTTTCAGAAAGAACAAGTAGAAGAAGAAATTCTTAAATCAAAAATAATCAATCTAGATATTAATAATAAGAGTGTAATATTTTCTGTTGAAGATACGAACTTGTTACAAGGTAAGATTGACTTTGCTCTAAATTGCATAAACTTTAATAAAAATAATCTTTCATCATTTTCAATTGACGATTTAAAAATAGTTAAAAAAGTCATTGTAGAGAATTTCAATAGTGACTCCGATGTTTCTAACTTAATGAGGAGAGCTTTGCTTACAATTTCAAATAAGGATGGAGATTTTAGTTACTATGAATATTGGTGGTCATTTTGGAATGTGGTTAGAGCTAATAAACGTTGTCTAATTGACGGCACACTAAGAGCTCTAGAATTTTATATTTACGGAAACAATGGGGAGTACTCGATTTATTTAAAAAATCTTATTAGTAGGCTGAAAGATGATGATCTACAAGGGATTGTTGATAAATTTAAGGCACCAGAAGATATGCCGAATTGGAAAGTTCGCTTGATTAAGGAGCCTAACTTACTGGATGATAATTGTAAGTCGAATCACTTAGCAATTCCGTCAGATGAGAGTAGTTGCTTTCTATTAAAAAGCATGAGACCACGAGACATTGATGGCTGTTTCGAGGTCAAATAAGAGCGAAAAGTAGAGATAAGATAAGGTTGAATTCACTTTAACCTTATCTTTCACCAGTTCAGTTATATGATCTGTTCTAGCAAAATTGGACACCAAGTTTAGCAATTTTCCATACCTGAAGTTATTCGTGGTTTGCTTATTTTCGATTTTTTAAAACTGATTTTCGTCCAAAAATCAGTCAGCCGAGATTTGGCTCGGTAGGCTTTCGCCTTAATCATCGACGGCTCACTAAGATTGAATTTTTCGTTGATTCAGTATGAGTTTTGGTTGAATCTAAAAGATGTTGATTTTCGATGCGAGTGGACTAAAAGCTTCACAAACTTACCAGGCATTCTGGAAGCATATTTCCTTGTCAAGTGTCCGAATCCTTCGCTATGAGCGTTTTAGGCGTTCTGAGTGCTGTTTCTGACAACAAACTTGCGGATTTTACATAATAGAAATAGTGAACACACCACTTTTGGAATCCTGATGTGATCGTTCATCGTATTTCATTAAAATTTTAGATATTAAGTTTACTTGAATATTTCCAAGTGTATAATTTTAAAAGCTTATATTTGATTATTTATACTGAGAAATAATGGCATCTAAAGAACAACAGAATAAACCACAACAGCCAAGACCTATTACACCAAGTCGTGATCAAGGTCCTGGTCAGGCGAAACATGATCGCGGTACTAGTAGTGGTGGGCCTAGGAATCCTTACGAAAGAAGATGATGAAATTAAGTGATTCGAGAGAAAATTATTATACCTTTAGTGGTTCTCTAAGCTCCGTGTGTCGTCAACTTGCGTTTGCCGGTATAGCTGTTTGCTGGGTGTTCACTATAAAAAATGAAACTAGCTATATTATAGATAAGACGTTGGTTATCGCCTTAATCTCCTTTGTGGCCGGTTTGATTTTTGATCTGTTTCATTATTTCTATGCCAGTTTTGCTTGGGGCTTTTTTACTCGCTGTAAAGAGAAGGAGCTTTCTGGTCGAGATGAGCTTTTTCAAGCGCCTCTTTGGATTAATTGGCCTACCCTTTTCTTCTTTTGGCTAAAGCCTATCTCCATGATTTTGGGGTATCTGGTGTTATTTAAATTCCTTTTGAGTTACATAGCGATTTAACGTAACTGCACTTAGTGCTCACCCAAACACAAACCAACCTTTTGCTAGAAACCTTAATCATTGTTGCAATGGTTAAGGTTTTTTTAATCAATGTTCATTAAGGTGTAACTTTATGAACATTACATTTCACCCATCTCAATACTGTCCAATTAGTCTTTGAAATAGCACATGAACATGTACACTAATGTTTAATTATCTTAATGTTCATTTTAAGGGGCTTTTCATGAAAATTGGCTATGCTCGTGTCAGCACTCAAGACCAAACGCTCTATGTTCAACTTGAACAGCTTAAACATATTGGTTGTGACAAAATTTACCAAGAGCAAGCGAGCGGTAAATCCTCTGATAGAGAACAGCTTAATCTGTTGCTTGATTTTGCAAGGGAGGGAGATGTTATTCATGTTACCAAAGTCGACCGCATTGCTCGAAATACCATTGATGCTTTGCAAATTGCTGATCAACTAGCGCAAAAGAAAGCTGGTTTGGTCTTTCATGATTTGGGCGATTTAGACATCAATAGCGATGTAGGTCGAGTTATTTACACTACCATATCGGCGTTTGCTGAAATGGAAAGAAAACGAATATTACAGCGCTGTAATGAAGGAAGGGAGCGTGCACGCTCTGAAGGGAGGCATCTTGGCCGATTTCCTGACAAGATGCTTCACCAACGCATTCAAGAGCTTACAGAGCAAGGAATGAACAAGCATGCAATCAGTAAAAAGTTAGGGTGTAGTCGGACAACAGTGTATAAAGTATTAGGTTGAAGAGCTAGCGCCAACTGGAAGAGCTGAGAAAATATTAGTTCGTATTAATTTTATCCAAAGAGTTCTGAGTGGGAACCACAACGAACTAATATCAACTCTTGTGTATCCCAATCCACATCCCAGATGAGTAAAAAATCTGGCTGAATATGACACTCCATGTGCGGCTTCCAGTTGCCTTGTAATAAGTGTGGTTTATATTCATTTGGGACAGTACCAGTTTTCACCAGGTGGTTATCGATAAGATCTTTCAACATTGAGGTGTTGTAGCGTGTATTTTTAGACGCTCGTTTCAGGTCTTTTTTAAAAGAACTTTTTATTCTAATTTTTAGCACTTCTGCTACCTAAAATATCACTAAACAAATCATCAACAGAGTCATAAGTTTCATCAATAACTGATTCTTGCATCGCTTTTAAAGTATCTTGATTCGGTACTTTTAACTCAACAGGAAACTCATGACGAAGCTTCACCTGACTAAGAAAAATCCGAATTGCATCAGACATGCTCATTCCGAGTTCAGACAGGATTATCTCAGACTCATGCTTTAATTCACTAGATACTCTAGCTCTAACCATTTCAGTTTTCATTGCGTGACTCGCTTGTGCTACGTTTTAGTTAATAGTAACAAGAAGGCGGCCTAATAGCAAAATAATGGGCACCTGTTATGAATTTCAGTATGAGATACATAGTTTATTCATTGACTATGACTTCATGCCAAAGCCTCGCTACAAAACCGCCAATTGGCTATTGAGTTACAATTAGCCTGTGACTGGTTCGGCCAAGCGAGTTGACGCTCTATGATAGTGCATAAGCTGATTTCTTTTATGGCACAATAGTTACCATCAATTATCATGATACTAATGAGAATTCTATGAAGAAAGCTAATCAGTTAAAAAAAGAGCATCATTATCCCTATCTGGCAGGGTAGTTGTCACTGTTAAAATTTAACCAGTTTGGGCGATAAAGAGTAATTGTGTCTCGTATCTCAGTAGAAAGAAAAGAAGCTATCTTGAAGAAGCTATTACCTCCCTATTCGATGTCAGTGAAAGAAGTGTCGGAAGAGGAAGGAATTAGCACTGCGACCCTGTATCATTGGCGCCAGCAACTCAGAGGTTCAGGAGCCGCCGTGCCAAATAGCAACACTTCATCAGAGCAGTGGTCTGCTCAAACTAAACTCGCCATTGTTGCCGAGACTTACTCGATGACCGAAAGTGAACTCAGCCAATATTGTCGTGAAAAAGGTCTTTTCCCTGAACAAATCCAAAGTTGGCGCAGCGAATGTATGCAAGGGTTTAAGTCGAGTAAAGAGCAGGAAGCTGAAGCAAAGAAGCAGGCTAAAGCTGACAAACTTGAAATCAAAGATTTGAAGAAAGATTTACGACTCAAAGAAAAAGCACTCGCTGAAACGGCCGCCCTCTTGGTACTAAGAAAAAAGCTGAGAGCCTTTTACGGGGAAGAGCCAGAGGACGACTAACCTCAACCGATGAAAGGCAGACCATAGTGACTCTAATCCTTGAAGCGAAGCAATGCGGATGCCGTTTACAGCTAGCTTGCCATGAAGTTCAAATTGACTTGAGAACCTATCGTCGCTGGTATCAGCAAGGAGAAGTTCAAGCTGACAAAAGGCCAATATGCATCAGACCTGAGCCTGCTAACAAGCTGTCTCAGGAAGAGCGTGATGCGATTGTCGAGGTGTGTAACCGCTCTGAGTTCGCAATGCCTCCAACTCAAATCGTCCCGACACTGCTTGATAGAGGTGAGTATATCGCCTCTGAGTCGAGCTACTATCGAGTACTGAGTACGCAGGGGCAACTTCACAAGCGAGGTCGTCAGCGGAGCAGACAGAAGCAAGCGAAGCCAACCAGTTACACAGCGACGGACTCAAACCAAGTCTATACGTGGGATATCACTTACTTACCTTCAAAGGTTCGAGGCCAACACTATTACCTGTATGTCATTGAGGACATCTACAGTCGAAAAATTGTTGGTTATGAAGTGTATGAGCATGAATGCGGTGAGCTAGCGTCACAACTTCTGCAACGAACGTTGATGCGAGAGCAGTGCTTCAATCAAGCACTGGTTCTTCACTCAGATAATGGTGCGCCGATGAAGTCGTTGACGTTCAAAGCAAAAATGGAAGAGTTAGGTATTACTTCATCGTATAGTCGCCCAAGAGTCAGTGATGATAACCCGTATGTTGAGTCATTGTTCCGCACGGTAAAGTACATGCCAAGCTGGCCAACAAAGGGCTTTGAAACAATCGACAGTAGTCGAAGTTGGGTTGAAGCCTTCGTACGCTGGTACAACACGGAGCACAAGCACAGTAAGCTGAATTATGTCACGCCTTCAGAGCGTCACAATGGAAAAGATAAAGAGATCTTGAAGCGCCGAGCGGAGG
Source organism: Vibrio sp. FF266 (assembly GCF_041439695.1). NCBI lineage: Bacteria > Pseudomonadati > Pseudomonadota > Gammaproteobacteria > Vibrionales > Vibrionaceae > Vibrio > Vibrio sp. FF266. Next base: position 1,543 of record NZ_JBGOOO010000030.1, on the reverse strand, counting down.
TACTACTCGCTGCAAAAGAGCTAAACCCTGAACGCTGGCCTGGTGATATCAGAAACTGTGAACCTGTTGGTGACGTTCACCTAAATCCAGAAAGAGAAGCTGCTTAATAAGTAAGCAAATGATGACAACTACCTTGAAAAACACCGTTATGTTTGGGCTAACTATTTAAGAAACTGGTCAGGAACAAAAAACAAAGTCTGGTTCCGAAGCGTAAGAGGTAAGCTAGTAGAAGACAGTGTCAAGATGATTGCTAAAGAGCGTCACTTTTACCATATAAAGCCGATTACAGAAGACAATAGAAAGCTAATCAAACTAATGTCTGAAAAAAGTGATATTAGAGAAGAACATATGAATCTACTTAAGCATTTTATTCATGTTCAAAATATGGAAATTCTATACAAAAACAGCAATATTAAAAATCACGAAGCAGAAGAGGCGTTTGAAGCGCATAAACATAACTCTCTAGAGAATCTACATACTGCGTATGAACATAGTGCAGCCTATGCCTTAAAACGCATTGCCAACAAAGACTTATCTTTCTTCGATAGTACTGAGTATTCAGTAGGTTTCTTCAATTATTTAGGTCAACAGTTTGCCAGAACAAAAGCATTCAAAGACCTCGCTTTACTTGCTATGTCTAAAGGTGACTCAAAGGAATCTCAATGGATATATAAGAACTCTGATGAAAGTTGGTGGTTTCTTAGTCATATGCTTGGTGGGAATCTGGGTTTTTCAATGTATAGCACTAGGGATAATTATAAAAATTGCCTACTAGTCAATGAAACCGATATGCCGTTTATTACTTCTGACTGTCCTTCTGTCAATGTTCACCCTGAATTAAAGCAAGAATCCTTTCAGCCACCGGCAGAAGAACAATTTGACTTGTACTATCCTATTTCTCCAACCGTTGCTTATGTATATTGTAGTTCGAATCAGTTTCCTGATGGGATTTCTAAAGTAGACATAGAAACAGTAGTAAAACTGAACACAGAAACAGCTAGAGGTGCTTATATACACATCTTTGGTAACAGCGAAGAGTCGCTACAAGCCTATAAAAAGCACGTTGGAGAGCGATATGATAGAGTTCAAACCTTTGTGAACACGTAGCCATAAGCCTCTTTGCAATATTTCGTTTTTCGGATCATCCTTTGTAGAATATGTTAAATAGGCCAAATTAGGGTGGTTTTTGCAGGCTCCATTCTCTAATCGCTACGGAATGGCAGAAATCACCCAACTTCCCTCTCGATACTCACCAATTCCCACTTGAAAGTTAATTACAGAATCTCTCCGAATGTTAATGAGTTGTAACTGTTTTTTCTTTCAGCCAATATTTTATCTCTAAGCCTCAAAATGTTCGGTGTATCCGCCCCATGAACCCACGGGGCGACTTGTCAGTGTTTGAAGTTCCAAGGCAGGAGTGCGTCGATATCAGGCTCAGCTTTCGCCAGCTCTTTCATGCACTTGACCATGTAGTCGTAGAGGATAAGACCGTTGGCTTTCGCGGTCTCGATGATGCTGTAAAGCATCGCGCTCGCATCAGCAC
>NZ_JBGOOO010000029.1:0-57587 GCF_041439695.1 Vibrio sp. FF266 | reverse complement strand
TGTCACGCCGGGGGTCGCGGGTTCGAGTCCCGTCCACTCCGCCACTTATTAGAAAAGCCCTGCTAGAAATAGCAGGGCTTTTTTATATTTGAAGAAAAGAGTTTTGCTTGTAGATTGTATGAGTGCTGTAAAGGCATCGAGACCCTACACTTCACGCTATTCCGGCACATATTAGAAAGCCTAGTCTGACGACTAGGCTTTCGTCGTTTCCGGCATATGAATCTTATTATTCAACTTCGAGTTTTGTAGAAGCGTTGTCCGTTGAGCTCGAGCTCTGATATTCCAACACTTATTATAAAAGTCCTGCTCTTTCTAGAAGCGCTTGATTACGTTAGTTGATATTTGTGGCTATCGATTCAATGGTTAACCTTTAGAGAATGTCTTAGTGAGGTTTACTTCTTACTAATTTGAACTGGTTGATAAAGATGTCTCGTCTCTAGTCACAAGGTTTTGCTGGTTCGGCAACTCTTGCTATATCTCTACTGCTTAATAGATGAACCTATTAAGCAGTTGCGTGAAACCCCGGCTTTAGCGTTTTATAGTTGGAATATTGATGGCCATTTAATTGCTAATTCAGCGTGATTTAACGTGGCTTTCGGTCTGTTGGTGAATATCTTTAAATGTGTTCTCTCAAAGTGAGCTCCTTTTACTCTTCAGCTTACAGGCGTCATACCTCTCGAGCCTCTTCTAAGAGCTTGTATATAAAAATCGTAAAACTACATATAGACACAATTAGTGTCGTTCTCCGTTTGTTTGGGAGGCTTTATTACGCTATTTCATAGTTACTTTTGTGCACTAGGTTTGGTGGCGTTGGACGGGTAGGGTTCGATGAGTTTGGTTTATAGGTGTTGTAGAAGTTATCTAGGGGCAAATAACAGATACAAAAAAGCCGATGCTAGACATCGGCTTAGTTTGAGTCGTTTGGAATTACGCTGGTTGAACGAGAGCGAGTGCTTTACGAGAAACCTCGTGAGCTGCTTTCGTTAAGTTTTGCTTCTCTAGGGCATCAGATAGGTATCCGTAATCTGAAACATTTGAGCGAAGTGCTAGTGCTTTTTCAAAGTGACTTTGTGCTTCTGCCCACTTCTGTTCTCTTAGGTAGAATTGAGCCAATGCGCTGTGTGCTTCGGCATTGCCACCATCTTTACTGATAGCACGCTCTAGCATCACAACTACTGGGTGGTGATCGGCAAGATTTAGCTCAGGAAGCAACATATAGAGCTCATTTGAACCACTCTTCGCAATGTTTTCTTTAATCACTGTGAAGGCTTCTGAATCAGCTTTACGAGCGATCAGTTGCTTCACAAAACAAGAAACAAGGTGAGAGCTTTGTTTTTGCTTTCTTGAAAGCTTATTCCAATGACTGATTAAACCTTCGCTACCTTGCTGCTGTGCCACATCGTGAAGCAAACCACATTGAGCTTTCTGTTCCAGCTCAACTTGTTCATCAGGTGTAAGAAGCTTGTTCTTAGCCAGCTTAGGCGTTAGCTCTAACAGTGGCTGCCACAGCTTAAGCTGCATGTAAGTGGCTTTTAGCAGGCCAAGTACGGCGGTGTTATTCGGGTACGAACCTTTCAATGTTGAAAGTGTATCGAATGCGGCTTCGTAGTTCGACTCACTGATCTGTTGTTTTGCTTTCGTTAGCTCAACGGCCAATAGAGAGTCCTCTTGTTGGCTAGCAAGCTCGATGTACTTATCACGCTCACTTGTATTGCCTTGTTCGTGCGCCGCTTGAGATGCGACTAAATAACAAAGTAGCGGCATGTCGTGGTGGTTAGCCCAGCGAGTTACCTTCTTCTCTGCGCCTTTCCAGTCACCTTCAAGAAGCTTGATGATGCCTTCATTGGTATAACGACGAGAGCGCTTTAGTTTACGAACACTGAACCAGTTCCAAGTTGTCGAGCTTGCGTACATAAGCTTTTTAAATAGGTACTCTAAGCCGAATAGAGCCGCTAGAAGAGCAATGACAAAGATAACCAGTGTTGTCACGCTCATCTCAATGGTCTTATTCGCAATTGAGATCAGAACGTAGCCTTGTTGACCAGAGAACTGAGTACCAACAATTAACCCAGCACCTAGAACGAGAAAAAGAAAAATCCAACGAATCATTATTTTTCCTCCGGGGTCATAACGGTGACTTCACGACGTAGGCGTTCACGTATAACGTCTGATAACTCATTTTGAGACTCAAGTTTCACAGGGTATTTCACAGAAATATTCTGCTCGCTCAGCTGCTTAATTGCCTTCTCAAACTCAATCACTGAGTTGTTATCTTGGTTTAGGTAGGACTTCGACCACTCGTTAGCTGTTTGTAGTGCTGCACTGTAGACATCACCTTGTTCTTTGTAGACAGCGCGAATTGCGGTCTCTAGTTTGCCCTTGATATTCTCACGCAGGTAAAAGTGTTGCTCAGGAGAGAGTAGAGGAATAACTTCACCATCACGACTGCGGAATGTGATGAAGTTTTCTGAAAAGTCTTTCATCGACGTCATCAGGTTGTTCTGCCAGTCATTAATATCTTGAGATACGGCTTTTTTCTCAACAACGGCAGCCTCAGGCAGGATTGCATTGGCAAGCGGCAGCGTATCGACTTGTTGTTGTAGGCTTGTGATGCGTAGAACTAAGCCATCACGGTCGATAAGAGGAATAGTGCGAAGCTTAGTAATGTCATTGGTCATTGATTGACGAAGAGAGACCAAGCTTGGGTCATTCAGTGCGGCGATACGCTGATCGGCGCTTTCCATTAGCTTGGTTGCACTAACGGCATCATGCTCGAGGAACAGTTTACGTCCTGCTAGTTTCACAAGGTAATCAGCTTCAGCAAGCAACCAGTCATTTGGACGGCGACCTTTAACGTCAGCAACCGCTAGCTGTAGGCTTTGAATGCTCTTCTGTTGCTGAGATTGTACGACTTGAGTTTTCTCCACCGCATGTGATGCTTCTTGGATGGTCTCTTGCTTGATGGTTTGTAGGTCTTTATTTACTGCAGATTGAGTATTTTGCAGTTGTGCTTGAAGAGCTGCGATCTGAGCTGAGTACTCAGCGCTCTTTTGCTGCATTTGAAACGCGATGCCGCCGCTAAAAATAATAGAAATAGCGATCGCAATAGCGCCTAGTTTGACACCGCGCTTACCTTGCTTTTCCGCTTTCTCTATTTGCTCTTTATGTTCGGTTTGAGGCTGTTCATTTTGAGCGGTATTTGGCGCAGAGGCATCGAGCGTCTTTTCAGGTTGTTTTGTCTCTGCAGAGTCAGCTTTTTCGTTTTCAACAACTACTGGCTGAGTGTCTTGTTTCTTTTCAGGTTCAATATGCTCATTATTTTTTTTGCTTGTCATGCTTATTTCCTGTTCTAGCTAGGGCCGGAGAGCAGCCAGTAATATTTGGTTCGTAGCACTGTGAGTATTGGTCACGTTCGAGAAGCCGAGTTGTTGTGCTCGTTCTACTATGCGCTGGCTTGGGACAAATAGATGTCTTGTTGAAAGCCAAGCCAAATACTCATCAGGGGTAATTGAGCAGAGATACTCCAATTGTTCCTGACTAGTGATGACAACTTTGGACGTTTTTTTGTTTATCCATGTTTGATAGGTATTGTGGTCGCTAATAGGAATATATTCTCTACGGTAGGTCTCACAATAAGAGACTTTTGCACCTCGATTGAGTAGAGAATCTCTAATGAGCTCACGCCCACCATTTCCACGCAGTATCAAAATGGATTTATTATCTACGCCATTAAGTTCAGTAAGTTTGAGAAGATGTTCACTATCACTCACTTTGGGATAGTTTACTTTTTGTTTACTAACTTTGCTTAAAACGTGCGCAGTTTTTTGACCAACGCCAAGATAAAGCGGCGAAGTTGGCCAAATAGATGAAGTTTTCGAAAGGATGTTTTGGGCAGCGGTCACGGCGTGGTGACTGACTGCAATAATGATATCGCTGTTATTAAGCTGGGTGCTTAAATCCGATGAGTGTGGATTATCAACGATACGAATAAGCGGATGATGGATTGCTTGAATCCCTTCATCCGCTAGTTGTTGGCAAAGCGATTGTCCCTCTGAACCGGGACGAGTCACCAACACTGTCATAGTTATTCTTGGTCTGCGTATAGCTTGGTTAAGATTTCTCTCGCGCCATCATCCAGCAATTGATTTGCCAGAGTAACGCCAAGTGCTTCTGCATCTTTGCGAAGGCCAGAGATCTCACCACGAACCATTTTAGAACCATCTGGTTCGCCTACTAATGCACGTAGCCAGATATTATCGCCATCTAATAATGAGTAGCTACCGATAGGAACCTGACAACCACCTTCTAGAGTTAGGTTCATTGCACGTTCGCATAGCACACGATCGGCTGTGTCTTTGTTGTTCAGTGGCTCAAGAAGCTTGATTAGACGTTCATCATCTAGACGACACTCAATACCAACAGCGCCTTGCCCTACAGCAGGTAAAGACTGTTCAGGTTCGATAAAGCTACGGATACGCTCTTCTAGCTCTAATCGCTTAAGGCCAGCTGCTGCCAGCACGATAGCATCGTATTGACCATCATCGAGTTTACCTAGACGAGTACCAACGTTGCCACGCAGCTCTTTGATGATGAGATCTGGGCGGTATTCTAGCAACTGACATTGACGACGCAGGCTGCATGTACCTACGACAGCACCTTGTGGTAACTCATCGATGTTGTTGTAAGTATTTGACACGAAAGCATCACGAGGATCTTCGCGCTCACAAATAGTTACTAGACCTAGACCTTCAGGGAAGTCGACCGGTACGTCTTTCATTGAGTGAACTGCGAGGTCAGCACGACCTTCTAGCATTGCTACTTCAAGTTCTTTAACGAATAGCCCTTTACCGCCTACCTTAGCAAGTGGCGTGTCTAGGATGATGTCACCTTTGGTCACCATAGTTACCAACTCAACCTCTAAACCAGGGTGAGCAGCTTGCAGTGCATCCCTTACAAAGTATGCCTGCCAAAGGGCAAGAGGGCTTTTTCTGGTCGCGATACGAATTGGTGCTGAATTTGTCATGGTGTTTCCGATATAGGTTCTGTAATAGGCTAATCCTACCATTGTGAGGCGAAAATTCTTACTGTTTGATCATTCGATACTTTGATAGCAGAGGGAATTTCATGAGTTCACCAAAATAGTGTGATTGGTATCTCATTTGAAACATGGGCTATTATTAGAAATAGTCAATAAAGAGGACACTACGGCGCCGCGAGTTTTACTTTCAGTCATCAAGGGATTCGTAAGTATGACGGCGTCCTTTGCTTTACCGATAAGGGTAAAAGTGTTAAATTGATCACGTTTTGTTGCTGCTTTCGTTCAGTAACTAAACAGAAGTACACTTAATCTCAAACCAAGGACTTACCTTGCAGGCTTACACTCAAACTTTGATTCAACGATTAGACAATCTAAATCAGCAGCGCATTGATCGTGCGTTGGCGTTGATGAATGTGCAGGGCCAGCGAGTTTTTAACCTTATCCCCGCGCTGCTTCACTTCAATCATCCGATGATGCCTGGTTATTATGACCAACAAGTTCCTTTTGGAATTCGTAGCTTCACGCTTAATGAATTCCAAAAGCAATTTGTCTCTGATACTGAATTAACTCTGGGCGGAAAACTTACCGAGGCCGCTGAACCAGCAATCTTGGGCTTGTACACCATGGGCAGTACTTCTTCTATTGGTCAAAGTACCTCAAGTGATCTTGATATCTGGGTGTGTGTATCTCCAGATATGGATGGCGCATCTCGCGATAGCCTGACCAATAAATGTCTGCTTATTACTGATTGGGCTGAAACCTTAGGGGTTGAAGCGAACTTCTTTTTGATGGATGAACAGCGTTTCCGCTCGAATCATTCTGAAGAGATGACCGGTGATAACTGTGGTTCTTCACAGCACTTACTACTGCTTGATGAGTTCTATCGCTCAGCCGTTCGTTTGGCTGGCCAGCGTTTGTTGTGGCAAATCATCCCGCCAGAAATGGAGGAGTGCTACGACGAGTATGTCCAAGGTTTATGTAACGATGGTTATCTTGATTGCTCGCAGTGGATCGATTTCGGCAAGCTGAACAGTATTCCTGCTGAAGAGTACTTTGGTTCAAACCTATGGCAGCTCTATAAGAGTATCGACTCACCGTATAAATCGGTGTTGAAGGCGATCCTGTTAGAAGCTTATTCATGGGAATACCCAAACACCCAGCTTCTTAGTATTGACACCAAGCGTCGTTTCTTCGCAGATGAACCTGATCTGTATGGCATGGATAGCTACTATCTGATGCTTGAGAAGGTAACTCGCTACCTAGAACGTATCAACGACCATACTCGATTGGATTTGGTGAGACGCTGCTTCTATCTTAAGACCCACGAGAAGTTGTCACGAGATGCGGGTATTGGTTCTGTCGCATGGCGTCGTGAAGCCTTAACCGAGATGACTAAATCTTGGAACTGGGGACAGGAAACCATTGCTGAGCTCGACAACCGCCGTAACTGGAAGGTTGAGCAGGTTAAAGTGGTGCACCATGCCCTGCTTGATGCCTTGATGCTGAGCTATCGTAACCTGATTCAATTTGCACGTCGTAACGACATCACTTCAGCTATCAGCCCGCAAGATATCAGTATCTTGGCACGTAAACTTTACGCTGCGTTTGAGGTGTTACCAGGCAAAGTGACGCTACTGAATCCACAAATATCCCCGGATCTCCATGAGCCTGATTTGAGCTTTATCGAAGTTCGTCAGGGTCAGTCAAATAAAGCGGGTTGGTACTTGTACAAACAGCCTTTGATTGCACATCGCATTCTCGGTCAGCCTTCACTTGAGCACCATGAGTACTTGAGTAAGTTGGTTGCTTGGTCGTTCTTTAATGGCCTAATTACAGAGTCGACGCGTTTGCACTCTGTGGTTCGAGATGCTCATATTGATATCGATAAATTTTATCAAATGGTGAGCGATCTACGTAATACCTTCTCTTTGCGTAAGCGTCGACCGAGTATGCAGGCACTGGCGAGCCCGTGTGAGATAAGCCAACTGGCGATGTTCATCAACTTTGAAAATGACCCGACGTCTGAATTAAGTGGTCGCGCATTAAAAGTGGATCTTAAGAATGCCGATATTTTCAGTTTTGGTGAAGAAGGTAAGAGCTTAGTCGGTAGTGTCGATCTGGTTTATCGGAACTCTTGGCATGAAGTTCGTACACTTCATTTCCAAGGTGAAACCGCGATGCTCGACGCGCTGAAGACGGTACTGGGTAAAATGCACCAGGATGCGTTGCCGCCAGAGTCGGTTGATGTGTTCTGTTACAGCAAAAACCTACGCGGTGTGATGCGTAATATGGTGTATCAACTGCTTGCTGAGTGTATCGATTTGCGATTAAAACCAATTGAGCCAGAGAAACGCCGCCGATTTAAAGCTATTCGCCTGGCAAACAAAATGTTTGGTCTGTTCTTTGAACGTCGTGGCGTATCGGTACAGATGTTGGAAAACTCGGTCGATTTCTATCGTAGTATCTCGACGAATAAGCTGAAGGGCTCACCTTTACTGATGCTCGATAAAGAGCAAGAGTATCAGCTACCAGAAGTGGTTGATGGTTTTGCGAGTGAAGGTTTAATTCAATTTTTCTTTGAGGATACCGACAAAGGTTTCAATATTTATGTATTGGACGAGTCGAATCAGGTTGAGGTGTATCACCAGTACAGCGGTGAAAAAGATGAGATGATCGCAAGCGTGAATTCTTTCTACACTTCAGTAAAAGATGAGTCAAAGGTGTCGTCTAAGTTGATTAACTTTAACCTACCTCAGTACTACCAAATTGTTCACCCTGAAGAAGGTAACTCTTATGTGGTGCCATATCGTAACGATGCGACTTTAGCTTCTCGGAGCTCAAAGATAGTCAATATCTAGTCTTACCAAGACTGATTGATATTAAAAAAGGAGTGATTGATTCACTCCTTTTTAGTTTTGCTTACAAATGATTAGACCCAATTAATCTCTTCATCTGCGTGCTTTTCGCACTCTTCTTTGACCATCTCAAACAACGCCATGCCCGTCTTTGAACATGTCCACTTGTCGTCAACTAGCTTGAAGTGAAAGCCGCCAGATTTAGACGCTAACCAGATCTCACGCATTGGTTCTTGGCGATTGATGATAATTTGGCTGCGGTTTTCAAACTCCAACGTCATTACGTTACCAGTCACTTCATAATCAATATCTGCCTCTGATTCATCGATCGCTTCTTCGATGTTTTGCATCTGTATATCGACCAGCTTATGAAATTCAGTCTCGTTCATCCTTTCTATCCTATTGCTTTTCCTGAGTGTGGTGCGATTATAGGGGGCATTGAGTTAATAATCACGATGTGCAAAATGAAAAAACTAATTACCGCTCTGTTTATGGTGTCCGTTATTGGACTTTCTGGTTGTGGTCAAACGGGTCCTTTGTATGATCCTGATGAAGTTCAACAGACTGAACAATCACAATAAGTGAAACACGCAGAAATCGTTATTTATAAGGGATAAGAACTTTGGATTACTTCAACTATCAGGAAGATGGCCAGCTTTGGGCTGAGGACGTCGCACTTTCACAACTAGCAGAGCAATATGGTACACCGCTGTATGTATATTCTCGTGCCACATTAGAACGTCACTGGAACGCATTTGACTCATCGGTAGGTGAGCACCCGCATTTGGTGTGTTACGCCGTTAAAGCTAACTCGAATCTAGGTGTGTTGAATACCTTAGCTCGTTTGGGTTCTGGTTTTGACATCGTTTCTGGTGGTGAGCTAGAGCGTGTGGTTGCTGCAGGTGGCGATCCGGCGAAAGTTGTTTTCTCTGGTGTCGGCAAAACAGCCGCAGAAATGAAGCGAGCGCTTGAGTTGAACATTAAATGTTTCAACGTAGAGTCTGAGCCAGAACTGGAGCGACTGAATAAAGTGGCCGGTGAACTTGGAGTTAAAGCGCCGATTTCACTGAGAATCAACCCTGATGTTGATGCCAATACTCACCCTTATATCTCTACGGGTCTGCGTGATAACAAGTTTGGTATCGCCTTCGATCGTGCTCCTGCTGTTTATGCGTTTGCTAAAACACTCGATAACTTGTCTATCCATGGTATTGATTGCCATATCGGCTCTCAGTTAACGGATATCGAACCTTTCATCGATGCCACTGATCGCTTGCTTGCGTTGATCGATCAACTACGAGCTAACGATATCAACATCAAGCATCTTGATGTTGGCGGTGGTTTGGGGGTGGTTTATCGTGATGAATTACCACCACAGCCCTCTGACTACGCGAAAGCCTTGTTGGCTCGCCTAGACAATCATTCTGATCTAGAGCTGATTTTCGAGCCAGGAAGAGCGATTGCGGCTAACGCTGGTGTATTATTAACAAAAGTCGAGTTCCTTAAGCCAACAGAGCATAAGAACTTTGCCATTATCGATGCGGCAATGAACGACCTGATGCGCCCTGCACTTTACCAAGCTTGGCAAGATATTGTTCCAGTTAGCCCGCGCCAGGGTGAAGCTGTGACTTACGATTTAGTTGGCCCTATATGTGAAACGGGTGACTTCCTAGGTAAAGATCGTGACCTTGTTCTTGAAGAGGGCGACTTATTGGCTGTTCGTTCAGCAGGTGCTTATGGCTTCGCAATGTCATCCAACTACAACACTCGTTCGCGTGCGGCAGAAGTGATGGTTGATGGCGATAAAACTCATTTGGTTCGTCAGCGTGAAGAGCTTACGAGTCTGTGGGAACTTGAAAACATTCTTCCGGAGTAATTTTAAGCGTTATGCACTTCCACTTTTCTAAAATGCATGGTTTGGGCAATGATTTCATGGTCGTGGACTGCATTACTCAAAATATTTTCTTTTCTCCAGATTTGATCCGTCGTTTGGCGGATCGTCACACTGGTGTGGGTTTCGACCAGCTACTTGTAGTTGAAGCTCCCTATGATCCTGAAACTGACTTCCATTACCGCATATTTAATGCAGATGGCAGTGAAGTGGAGCAGTGTGGCAATGGTGCGCGTTGTTTTGCTCGATTCGTTCGCATGAAAGGCTTAACGAATAAGTACAGCATCAACGTGAGCACCAAGAAAGGGAAAATGGTTCTTAAGATTGAAGACAATGATTTAATCACTGTCAACATGGGTATTCCTGAGTTCGAACCGGGCAAGATTCCATTTAAGGCGAAGCAGCCAGAAAAGACGTATATCCTAAGAACGGATGTACACACCTTGTTCTGTGGTGCTGTTAGCATGGGTAACCCACATGTGGTTACCGTAGTTGATGACGTCGATACAGCAGATGTGGATACCTTAGGTCCGCTGCTTGAATCTCACGAACGTTTTCCTGAGCGTGTTAATGCTGGCTTTATGCAAGTGGTTAATCGTGAAGAGGTTCGCCTGCGTGTTTACGAACGCGGTGCGGGTGAAACTCAGGCGTGTGGCAGTGGCGCATGTGGTGCAGTTGCTGTTGGTATAACACAAGGCTTACTGGCTGAGAATGTGAAGGTTCGTCTACCTGGTGGTGACTTACACATTAGCTGGCAAGGCCCTGGGAAACCTCTGTTGATGACTGGCCCAGCAACGCATGTGTTTGATGGTCAGCTTTCTTGCTAATAACGATATAACAAATAGATTTATAAAAAATAAAGGATAGGTTTTGTCTTACGTTGAAGGCGACACTCTGACTGCAGAGGTGGTTGCGGAATATTTACGTGATAACCCAGATTTCTTTCAAAACAGGAAAGATTTGGTTGATCGCCTTGCTATTAATAATGTTGAGCAGGGCGCTGTTTCTCTGGTTGAGATTCAGCTTAAACGTCAGCGTCATAGAATCGAAGAGCTGGAAGAAGAGATCACTGGCCTGATGTCACTAGCGGCGAATAACGATAAAACTTTCTATGAATTCATGGATCTGCAAACTCAAGTGTTGAAATGCAGTGACTTCATTCAGGTTATCAAGGCTGTTGAACAAAAAGCGTTGGAACTAGGGCTTAAGGCTCATGTACGAGTTCTCTCACAATTAGGTTTTTATCAGCTGAATGAAGAGCGTTACTCGAAATTTTCACTTAACCATTTCAATGGCAAAGATGCTTATCTAGGGCGATTGAGAAAGGCAGACAGACACGATTTGTTTGGTGATTATCCAGTTCCAGAGCTAGGCTCTTATGTAGTGCTACCCCTTGCTAAGCGATCTCCACTGGGTGTACTCGCTTTTTCTAGTGAAGATGGCGGACATTTCCAGCCTCATATGGACACGCTCTTTTTACGCCATTTAGCACTTGTTGTCGCTCATTTGGCGGACACCTTACCTTGGCAGATAAATAATGAGCCTAGAGCCCAAAATACCTCTTCCTAACAGCCTTCAAAAGTCGCTTTCTCGCTTCTATGAATATCTTAGAAGTGAGAAGGGACTCAGCTTACACACCCAACGTAACTACAAACAACAACTTGAAACCATGGCCGCTCATTTAGTTACTCTGGGACTAACGGACTGGGGACAAGTCGATGCGGCGTGGGTAAGACAACTTGCAAGTAAAGGCATGCGCGAAGGAATGAAAGCGAGCAGTATTGCGACTCGCTTATCGTCACTGCGCAGCTTCTTTGATTTCCTTGTCTTGCGTGGCGAAATGACCGCCAATCCAGCCAAAGGGGTTTCAGCACCTCGTAAACAACGTCCTTTGCCTAAAAACCTCGATGTTGATGAAGTCGGTCAGTTGCTTGATGTGAATGAGGACGACCCACTGTCAATTCGCGACCGAGCGATGATGGAAGTTATGTATGGTGCTGGATTACGTTTGGCTGAGCTGGTCGGTATCAATCTTAAAGATGTATTGGGTCGACAAGGCGAAATCCGAGTGATTGGTAAAGGCGACAAAGAACGCAAAGCGCCTTTTTCTGGTTTAGCGAAAGAGTGGGTTGATAAATGGCTCAAAGTTCGTGGTGCACTAGCTTCGCCGGGTGAAACCGCTCTGTTTGTCTCTAAACTCGGGACTCGTATTTCTCATCGCAGTGTTCAGAAGCGTATGGAGGAGTGGGGCAAGAAGCAGGCTGTTGCCAGTCATATTAGCCCGCATAAACTGCGTCACTCCTTTGCAACGCATGTACTGGAGTCGAGCCAAAACCTTCGTGCGGTTCAAGAGTTGCTCGGGCATGAAAACATCTCGACAACCCAAGTGTACACTCACTTAGATTTCCAACATTTAGCACAAGCTTATGACCAAGCTCATCCAAGAGCTCGTAAGAAGAATAAAGATTAGATTAAAGGTTTAACTATGCGAATTTATCGAGGGTTAAAGCCCATCAAAGCCATGACCTTTGATTTGGATGATACCTTGTACGACAACTGGCCTGTGATCATGAAGGTTGAGAAAGAGATGGCGCAGTGGCTTTATCAAAAGCATCCTGTGTCTGCTTCTCTTTCGTTAGAAGAGTGGCAAGGTATCAAACAGCAAGTCGCCTCTGAAAACCCAGCGTTAAAGCATGATGTCACCGTGTGGCGAGAAACACAGATTAAGCGTGGTTTGTTACAACTGGGGTATTCTCAGCAGCAAGCAGAACAAGCGGCTCGTGAAGGCATAGAACACGCCTTGTGGCTGCGTAATCAGGTGGATGTGCCACAGGAAACGCATCGAGTGATGGCTGAGCTGAGCCAACGTATTCCTTTAGTTGCGATTACTAATGGCAATGTCGACCCACATAAAATTGGCTTGGGGCAGTACTTCCAATTAATCCTTAAAGCCGGTCCTGACGGCAGAGCAAAACCCTACCCAGATATGTTTGATAGAGCTCAGCAATACCTAAATTGTGACGCTGAGAATATTCTCCATGTTGGTGACCATCTTAGAACCGATGTCTATGGAGCGAAGACAAATGGTTTCCAAGCATGCTGGTTTAATGATACTGGTTCCAATTTATATGATTCCCCTAAGGCAACAGTGCTGCCTGATGTTGAAATAGAGCAACTTAGTGATCTTATGCGATTAACTTAATGGCCGTAGTAAGCTTAATGTGTCGCATTTATGATATTGAATTGTTACATTAGTCACAATTAAATGCCTGTTTAGGCTAGGATAATTGGCGACTACTTTTGATCGGAATTTTTGATTCATAGTAGTACGGGTTCTCATTTCACTCGATTTCGAACAAGGGTTGGCATGCAAACATTTACATTTCTCGCAAATACTGAGGAGTTATTTAAGTCTCAATTTGATCAGCGAGAGTGGTGTGACAGCAAACAGTACCTTATTCAAATTTTCTCTGCTCAGTCCTCTGATATCGCTCGTCGAATTGCCAATGCAGCCCTCAATCGCATAGGGCATGCGACGTTAATCGGTCAGAGCGCCCGTTATGTTATCTGTGATAACAGCCTGAAGCATGAATGTACCTTAGTCGTCGTCAGTGAATTTAACGATACCCATTTAACGTCTACAGTTCAGACGTTTACCGGAAACCCAAATCAAGACAGCCAAGATCTCGCTTCTCAATTAAACCTTACAGAAGAAACCAAAACGGTTATCAGCTTGTGCGATCAGGTTGAAGGGCGTGACTATCCTATTTATAGCGCCTTTGAGAGTTTACCTTACGCATTACCAGTTGCTGGTGGGCTGTGCCACGAGAATGGATATGGCCGTTGGGTTATGCATAATGAGCAAACCTACCAACATGCTTGTGTTGCGGTTGCATTGACTAACCCTAGCTTAAAGATTTGGTCGGACGCGTATTCTGAGTGGAATCCTATTGGGATGAAATTGCGAGTGACACACGCAGTTGGAAATCGTTTATATGCGTTGAATGACAAGCCGGCTATCGAGGTGTTCAAACATTACCTTGCTGATGGTAAAGATCTCCCTTTTAGTCAGTTGATGAGCTTCCCCCTGTATCGAGAGCTCGGCAGAAAGAAGTGCATCTCGACGCCTCTACGTATTAATGATGATGGTAGTATTGAGTTTGATAGCCCTTGGCATGTCGGCGAAGAGGCCCAGTTTTGTTATAACCATCCTTCTTTGACCGCAGAAAAAGTTCGTCACGGCGCTGAGATGCTTGCCGTGCATCAGCCTGAATCTGTGATCATCTATAACTGTGTATCTCGACTAGAGTTTATCGACAGTAAACTTGAGCTCAAACCATTTGAAGGGATAGTAAACGCGTGTGGTGCATACTGCATGGGAGAACTATATCGCAACGACGATCGCCAAGAGATACTGCATCACAGCCTTACCTATATTGCGATGAGAGAGTCGGACGAGATTAATGAGTTTCGTTGCGAAGATTTCAAGCGAGACTCAACGGTATCGCCACTACTCAACTTAGTCAGAAATGCGGTCGCAGACCTCGACAGTATGAACACTCAGATGGAGAACAAACTCCATCAACAGGCACGTCGCTTAACTGAAAGCTACCGTATTGACTCTCGCACAGGGCTACCCAACCGTATTGTATTAAAAGAACGCCTCAATACGATTTTATTCAATGAACATCTGTTGACGCTGAAGCTGACTAATTTTCATCAAGTTAACGAAAAATACGGTTATCAAGTGGGTGACCAATTACTGCTTGATCTGTCGAATCATTTTGTCGACCGATTGCCCCTTAGTGTGGCTAAGGAATCCAAGGTAAAGGTTGAACTGTTCAGTATTGGTGTCGGTGAGTGGGCAATTATCTTTAACGCGAGTGTCGATAGCGTGAAGATAGAGCAACGTTTCGTCGAGTTTGCTGATGGTATTGAGCATATTAATTTTGAGCCATATGGATTAACCGACATAGACTACCTTTCGGTTTCTCTGTGTGGTGGTTTCGCTAGTCGCTGTGATTTCTTAGCTGATAGCGGTGATGAGATCTTGTTGAAAGCGATTGAAGCTCGACGCTACGGGGTGCGGAACAATACTCACATCACTAATGCCAAAAACATTCAGGTGAGTGAGGAAGATCGTAAAGAACAACTAGGCTGGTTGAGCTGTGTAAGCCGCGCAATCTTAGATCAGAACATTATCACCTACTCACAGCCGATTGTGGCGTCTGGTACTCACGAAATGATTGGCCAAGAGTGCTTGGTCAGAATCATGGAGTCGGATGGTACCATTGTACTCCCTGGTAAGTTCTTACCCATTATTGCTGACACGCATCTCTATACTCGCCTTAGCCGGCACATGATTCGAAACACCATTGGCTACATGGCAAATAAGGAGAGTTCTTTTTCAATCAACCTATCCCCACAAGACTTACTGAGCGATAAGACGCTTGAGGTTCTCGAGTCAGCGATTAGTGGTATGAACGACCCCACTCGACTTGGTCTAGAGGTTCTCGAGTCTGAACAGATCAAAGATTATGGCCGCATGATAGAAGTGTGTGATCACTTCCGTGCTCTTGGGGCGAGAATCATTGTTGATGACTTTGGTTCTGGTTATTCCAATATTGATGAGATCATTAAACTTGAGCCGCAGATCATTAAGCTCGACGGTAGCTTGATTCGCAATATCGACAAAGACCCAAAGCAAAGGAATATCGCCTCTCAATTAGTACGCTTGTGTCAGGTGTTTAACGCCAAAACAGTTGCCGAATTTGTCCATAACCAACAGGTTTGTGAAATTGCAGAGCAAATGGGTGTCGATTATCTGCAAGGTTATTACTTTGGTGAGCCTAAGCGACTGTTTTAGTTATTAAAACCCTCAGATCTTAACGTTACTTGCTTTTAAAGTGCTTCACTGGCACTGATGATGGCTCTTTAGTGGAATGAATGATGTCTAACTAGCGTCACATTATTTATAAGACGATTGTAAGTATTCCGTGCAAGCTTTATCTATAATAAGCACAATAACAAATCATTAACGTAACGATTAATGTGAATATGCAATCGACCTCTTTCCAGATACAAGACATTAAGTGCACCCAGCGTGAATTGCAAAAGATAGATTTTCATCAACATGACAATCTACTGATTCAGGTGTTTTCTTCTTTCGAGAAAGATTCGGTGTTGGCTGCCTGCCAAGTAATTCAGTCGACTTTCCCCAACGCCAAATTGATTGGTTGTAGCGCTAATCACTACATCAGCCAAGGTGTGATCCTGCATAAAGGTCTCTATGTTATTGTTACTCGCTTTGAGGCGACGTCTTACACTTGTGGTGTTGTCGAATATAGCGAGCAGCCTCGACGGGATAGCCAAGCGATGTGGCAGCAGCTTGAATGTAATGCTGATACTCAAAGCATTATCTGTTTCGCCGATCGCTTGCAGATAAATAACCAAGATCTATTTTCAGCGTTTGAGCAGTCGATATATTCATTACCTATTTGTGGCGGTGCATCGACCATTACAGAGCATGGACGATGGGTGATGCTCGATGGTATTTGCTATGAAAATGCCTATGTCATGTTAGCACTGCACAGTGTTGAACTCGCAATTACTAAGGGGTATTACTGCGAATGGAACCCCATTGGTCGTACCTTCCGAGTGACTGGCGCTCAAGATAATCGGCTAGCTGAATTGGACGGTATACCTGTCCGAGAAGTCTATAATCGTTACCTCGCTGACGGTCTCGAAATCCCTTTTGAGCAACTGTATAACTTCCCCTTGATGGTCGGTGAACCCAAAGACCAGAACACTCACTTACCGCTCAAGGTGACAGAGGGCGGAGAGATAGAATTCAGTGGGTCGTTTCAGGTTGGTGATGAGGTGCGGTTTTGTTATGACCACCCTTCATTGACCCTAGAACAAATCCGACTGGGCGTTCAACAGATTACTTCCCATAAACCAGAACAGTTTTTTATCTATAACTGCACTTCGCGCATTGATTTCATTGATGGCAACCAAGAGGTTGAGGTTTTCCAAGCATTAGCGGACACCTATGGCGTGTACTGCATGGGAGAGCTCTATCAAGATAATGACCAGCAACGAATTTTGCATCATAGCCTCACTTATCTTGCGCTTAGGGAAGGTGAAGGCAAGGCGGTATTGCCATTAGAGACACAACCCGCGACCAATATTTCCCCTCTGTTTTCATTGATACGAAATGCTCTGCTTGATGTCGATGACATGAACAACAGTATGGCGAGTAAGATTCAACAGCAAGCGACCGCATTGACCGCGAGCTACCGAATTGATCGCCGTACAGGTTTACCTAACCGAAGCGTACTGCGTGAAAAACTGTCAAAAATGAGTACCGATAGTCATTTGTTGGCTTTGAAAGTCACGACATTTGGCCAAATCAATGAGAAGTATGGCTATCGAGTCGGTGACAAGCTTCTGCATGATTTAAGCGAGTATTTTCAAAAGGCGCTGTGGCAGTTCTTTGATGAGGGGTGTCAGCTCTATAGCATTGGTATTGGTGAGTGGGCGGTGGTGTTTGATAGCTGGGTGGGGCAAGAACATATTCATCAGCGTTTTTCTGAATTTGCAGACCAAACGGAACATGTGAATTTTGAACCAACGGGGTTGCCTGATATTGATTACCTGTCGGTATCCATCTGTGCGGGTATAGCCAGCCGTCGAGATTTTCCTACGACCTCGATTGATGATTTGTTGTTGAAGGCGATTGATGCTAGGCGCAGCGCTGTGAGTCAGAACAAGCATCTAGTGAGCGCCAAGACGCTCATTCAATTGGAGAAGCATCGCCAAGAGCAGCTTGGCTGGCTGTCGTGTGTCAGTCGCGCGGTGCTTAATCAGAATATTGTGGCGTGTTCCCAACCTATTGTCTCTGCGCACAGCCATCAGGTAGAAAGCTACGAGTGCTTGGTTCGAATTGAAGAAGATGGACAACTGATTGTGCCGGGTAAGTTCTTGCCAATCATAGAAGGAACGCATCTCTATACGCGTCTGAGTCGCCAGATGATAACGCGTACCTTTGATTTTATGAGTCAGCGAACCGATTCGTTCTCAATTAACTTGGCGCCACAAGATTTTAGCAATGAGAAAACCATTCTTCACCTTGAGCAAGCGATCAAGAAAATCAGTCACCCACAGCGTATTGGCTTAGAGGTGTTAGAAACGGAACAAATTCAGGATTACGGTCGCTTGATCGAGGTGTGTAATCACTTCCGCGACCTTGGTGTGAATATTATTGTTGATGACTTTGGTTCCGGCTATTCGAACATTGATGAGATATTGAAGTTAGAACCACAAGTCATAAAGCTTGATGGCAGTTTAATTCGGAATATTGATAAAGATAAGAAACAGCGCAAGATCGCTCAGCAACTGGTGAGTTTATGTCAGATTCTGAATGCTAAGACGGTGGCTGAATTTGTTCATAACGAACAAGTGTGCCGTATTGCCGAAGACATGGGTGTCGATTACCTGCAAGGTTACTACTTTGGTCAGCCTCAACGCTTATTCTGATAGGGAGAGTAAAATCTCTTTTCAAGGAACAGCTAGAGTGTGCGTTTCACGTGAAACACTAAATGGTTCAATAGATTAAAGTACGATGTAAAAAGGGTGAGCTCATGGCTCACCCTTTTTGTTTTCAGTATCTGTCCCGTTCTGAAATGTGTCTGTTGTCTTCCCGCGCTCTTGCTTGAACTATTTGAGAGCATGGCCACATTTGTCGGCGTGGAATACTTTTAGATACTGTTGGTAGTAGTCATCAATGAGCTTGGCAGGTTCGCTTTCACCTAAAGATTTGAGCAATTCAATGCCCACTTCGCAAGTACACAAATGGCCACTGTCTTGATTGCGGCGCAAGTTGTAAGAGGATTCGCTGGTGATGTCGAGATGAACTTGTGGGACTGCTTGTAACCACGAGCTCTTGTTAAGCATCTTCTTCGCTTCTTGCCATGTGCCATCCAAGATGATGAATAGCGGTTTACGATTCTGGGCTTGGGTCATCACAGCTTGCTGACACTCGATGCTTTGATCACTTGGGAATAACAGAAACGGTTGTCGTGTTTCATCTTCAAGCAGTGCCATTAGATCCGCTGGTGGTGTTTTCCTTTGCCATACCAAGGACTGACACTGCTCAAGAGATTGCTGAAGCAGCTTTCCGGTGTTGGTGTCTCGCGACAGCTCATTCTCATGAGTCAATAGTACAAGATCAGTTTGGCTTTCAACCGTCGGTATTAGATGACAAACGCACTGGTGAGTGAAGCCACAACCAGGGCAAGCTTGTTGATTACTCATGGTTATAGCTTAACTCCGCTTTGCGCTGGTGATATGCCATCAGCAAACAGAACCACGTCGCTGATATCAGCATCATTTGCAACTGGAGCGACACTTGGATTCAGTGGGTAGCTAACACCGGTGTAAGACAGTGTGTGCTTCGCAGGTGTTGCTCCACCGCCACTGACATTGAAGATCAGATCCTGCCAGCCGTGGTTTTGCGATTTACCTAAGCGTATGTCGCCCTTAACCAGTGTCACTCGGCTATTGAAGCGCCAGTTATCTTGATGGTTTTCGAAAATCAGCAGTGTACAGCCACCCGAGCCACACCAGTCCAGTTGAGCAAACAACTCTTCCTTACCATCACCGTTTAGATCGTAGGTTAGCCAGCGGTACTGAGTGTTGTCTGGATCGGTATTGTTGATCTTAAAATACTCGCGGATCGCTTGGTCGACTTTTGGATCAAGTTGATCACTGGAGTTGACCTGCTTAGCGGTTAGATCAACGTTAGCGGGGGTGTTTGCTTGCGCACTCTTAGCTTCGAATAGCACCAGACCGCCATTGGCAATCGGATAGACCACGTTGCCCACTTTCTCTTTTTCAGCGATTAGCTTGCCATTATCGAGTGTGAAGATACGCTCGGAGATTAAATACTGTTGCTGGTGGCGAGTCATAACCACTTGTACCTGATTTTGGTTCAGTTGCTGCCAGAAGCCCTGCTCAACAATAGAAGGGTCTCCATTGCTGTATGAATAAGTCGTGATAGCACTGTGGTCATTGTTGAGTTCAAGGTTGATAGAGAACCCTGAGTTTTGCGTTGAGCTAGCGAAGTAGAGTCCGCTCCAGTCCAATGTTGGATCTTGGTTTGAGACCGTTGCACAGCCATTATAGTTACTGTCATTGAGGTTAAGCTTGGCATGCCATCCATAGATAGAATCACTCATACCGTCGCTACAGCTCTCCTTCGTAAGGTTGAGTTTGCCTTGTGCTGTTTTACCCTCTAATTGGTAATCACGACTACTTGGTGTGGTGCGGCTTGATTCAATATCGAGGAGCTGTGGTTGTTCGCCCATCTTAGTGTATTTGAGCTGGTCTTTATCGAAGGTTGCTGACCAGAAGGGTTCATTACCGAATACTCGTGTTGAACGCAGTGGTTGGTCACAACGATTAGGATTTTCTGCGGTTAGGATATTCACTTGATCAACCACGAAACGTGCCGTGAAATCTGCGTTATACCCGGTTTGGCTCGGTACGGTTAGGTGACCAATCAGCTCGCCATATAAAGCTTGGTAAGGTCTCGTTGAGAGCCCTTGTGCTTCTAGCGCTAACTCTGGAGATAAGTCTAACCAGTATTGTTGTTGGCTACCGCAAGGGGTGAAGGTTCGGCTTTCATGGCCAACCACAACCTGACCACGCATGATGAAGGTTTGCGGTTGAATGCTCAGTGGCTCATCCAAGGTTGCTGGGGGCAATTCAGGTTGTTGTGGCGTATCAGGTGCCGTAACACAGCCTTGTAGAGCGAATGCGACTAGCCATGTCACTGGGTTTTTCATTACCTTCATGTTATATCTTCCTCGGAGCAACCGTTAATTGGATTTATTATGGCATATTGGTTATTTAAAACAGAACCCGACACCTTTTCTATTCAGACTCTGAGAGTACAAAAAACCTCTTGTTGGGAGGGTGTACGCAACTATCAGGCTCGAAACATGATGCGTGATGACGTCAAGCTTGGAGACTTGGTGATGATATACCATTCATCATGTAAAAAAGTTGGCGTGGCGGGGATCGCGAAAGTAACCAGAGAAGCCTACCCAGACCACTTTCAGTTCGACCCAGAGAGTGATTACTACGACCCTAAGTCTTCGCCCGATAATCCGCGCTGGATAATGGTTGATGTTGAGTTTGTGCGAGTGACTGAACGCTTGATTCCTTTGGCAACACTTAAAGCCATGCCTGAACTGTCAGAAATGCCACTGGTTAAACGGGGCAACCGATTATCGATCATGCCGGTTACCGAACAAGAGTGGCAGGCAATATTAAGCAAAGAAATACAGGGTTCTCGATAGCGTTAGAGAGAGCTTTTTACGTAAGGTTCAAAAAAGGCAGCCAGTTGGCTGCCTTTTTATTTATTCAGATCTTTTCGACGAGACGAGATTAGAGCAGGTGCTTTTCTAGATAGTGAGCAACGGCGTCGTCTGCGTTGCTGCCAATCACTTCATTGTCTGGTAGAGCTTTCATCACTTTTTCATGTGATGTGCCCATGATTAGACCTTTACCCGCCATCGCTAGCATCTCTGCGTCATTCATGCCATCACCAAAGGCAACACAGTTATCCAGTGTCAGGTTCAATGATTTCGCAACAGCGTCTAAGGCGTGGCCTTTAGATACTTCAGCGGCCATCACTTCTAAACACCAAGGTGTTGAGAAGGCGATGTTCAGTTTGTCTCCAAACGCATCTTTCAGCTTTTGCTCAAACGTGACCAGATATTCGTGGTCTTGCTCTGGATGTGTGAAGAAGACTTTAGCAATGCCGTCGCTTGGGGCATTATCAGCTTCAAATCGCTTGTAGCTAAAGCCAGACTCACTATGGAACTTAGCGAGCATTTCGTCTTCACGGTCGAGTAGCCAATCTTCATTCTGGTACATATGAATAAAGATATTTGGATCTTGGCGAACAATATCAATAACCGGTTGAACTAATTTCTGAGGGACGTCCTGGCTATACATCAGTTGATCGTTCTGGTCGTGTACGCGAGCACCGTTTGACGTGATCATGTATGCCGGAATCCCTGCAATTTGACGAATCCCTGCTACGTCGACGTGATGGCGACCCGTAGCGAAGATAAAGGTGTAACCTTGCTCGTGTAACTTCTTAAGCGTTAGTTTGGTAAAGTCGCTTAGCTGATGGTTGGGAGCCAAAAGCGTACCATCTAAATCAGAAGCAACAATTTTCACGGAATCTTTAAGTGCAGGAATAGTCATTTAACCCTCATTGCAAAATGCTTAGCAAATATCAATACTAGCCAACGCTAGCATCGTTTTAACCACAATATCTCTAGGTGGAAATTGTATGCCAATTTCATGCAAGAAAAGAGGGCAAAGCTCACTTACTTCTCTTCCTCTTTAGCGCTTATCTTCTTGGTCGGTTACTTAGCCTATTAGCTTATTCGATCTAGGCAAAAAACTGATTGATAGCATCCAGTGTGTGATTACGGTATTCATCTTGCTCAAACAGTACCTCATGCCTAGAACCCTCAATCACCTTAAACTGGCAATCAGAGTTGGTTTTTTTCAGCTTATTGATGAACTTCACTTGAGCATCGTTACTCACAATCTTCTCTTCCCCTGCCTGAATCAATAGCAGTGGGATCTTGATTTGACGAGTTTGTTGTATTGCCTGCTTGGCGGCCATTAACCCTTGCCATACCCAGCGAGTACTTGGTCCGCCAACCTGCAAAGAAGGGGAACCGTCATATAAGCAACGGAACCACTGATAGCGCACCTTACTGTGGCTTAATAAGTTATTTTCGAAGGGCTTAGAGTAATACGCCTGTTGCCCGGGGGCATAAGTCGGCTTGGCATAGAAAGCGGTGAGAGCTTGCCCAACAAGCATTGCGATAGGCTTGAAGTACCATTCAGTATTTATCCCAAACATCGGAGCGCACAGAGTGACTTTGTCAAACGGGTGGTTGGGATGAGTTTGCAAGTAGCGAGTGGCGATTGTACTGCCCATCGAATGTGCGAGCAGGTAGCGATTGGAATACTTGCTAAGATCAAAACTGGCAATAATGTCAGACATATCTGATACGTAATCATCAAACTCGTGAATGTGACCAATGTCAGAGTCTGTTACCATACGTTCCGACTGACCTTGACCTTGGTGGTCAAATGAATAAACGTCATAACCTTGCTGATAGAAATCATAAAAGAGCTCTTGGTATTTTAAGCAGCACTCGATGCGACCATTTGAAATAACAATAGCTTTGGTGTGTGTCGGAGAAGTTAAGCTACACCAGTACAACCTTTTTTTACCAGATGATGTAACATAACCATCCTTTCGTTGTTGCCAAAGGGTGGAGATCGGGTGTTTAATCGCTTGCTCGAACTCAGGTTCTTGCGTGTATGAAAACAGGGTGGCACTGTGGTTTTCCATGGGAAATTACCTGAACTGATGCATGTGAGAGCGTCATCGCTACTAATGTTGTTAGATTAAAGAACTAGTAAGGAAATGCAAATGGATACTCATGTTTGGCTTGCTTATGTCGTCACGGCGATTTTGTTTAGTTTGGCACCGGGCTCAGGTACCGTTAACTCAATCAGCAATGGGCTCAGCTATGGCACCAAGAAGTCACTTGCGTCGATCGTAGGCTTACAGCTCGGTCTTGCATTTCATATTATGCTGGTGGGAGCGGGTATTGGTGCACTAGTGGCAAAATCCGCCTTGGCATTTACCATCATCAAATGGGTGGGCGTGGTTTATCTTCTATGGTTAGGCATTCAAAAGTGGCGTGATAAGTCTAGCTTGGTGGCTTCAGAAGAAAAATCAACGCTATCGAGTGGCAAGCTGCTCAGAAATGCAGTGCTTATCAATTTGACTAACCCAAAATCTATCGTGTTCTTAGTTGCTCTGTTTCCGCAATTTATCGATCCGACACAACCGCAAGCACCGCAGTTGTTGGTGCTTGGAGTGACCACTGTATTTATTGATAGCGTGGTTATGTTGGGTTACACCTCATTAGCTTCACAAATGGGACGTTTTATTCGCTCAGATCGCATAATGGGTAAGATAAATAAAATATTTGGTGGTATGTTCATGGGTTGCGGCGCTTTGCTGGCTGCTGCCAAAGCTTAATGAAAGTAATAGAGTTATAGTTAAATCAATTAGAGTTATCAATAAATGACCGCTACGTACGTTGCTCGACAACCTATCTTAAACCGTAACAAGAACACGCTTGGTTATGAGCTGCTGTTTCGTGACGGTGATAGGAATGCCTACCCCGCGCATATTGAGTCTAATCGAGCAACGTATCGCCTGATCGTTGAAAACTTCTTGTCCGTTGGGCTTAACCCTTCGATCCCATCTTCACGCTGCTTCATTAATTTTCCGTATCAAAGCTTGATTCGTCGTCTTCCAATGAGCTTACCGAAAGATAAGGTCGTAGTTGAGATTCTTGAAACCTGCCAACCGACCGATGAGCTATTAGAGGTAATCAAAGAGCTTTATCAAGCAGGGTATATGATTGCCCTAGATGACTTTACTTCGACACCTGAGTGGGAACGTTTCCTTCAATATACGCATATTGTTAAGCTTGATATCATGCAGATGGGGTTGGATGCGGCGTGTGAGTTAGTCAAAAAGCACGAAGGGAAGAAGTATAGTTTTCTTGCTGAGCGGGTTGAAACGGAACAAGAGTTCCAACAAGCGAAAGAAGCAGGGTTTAAGTTTTTCCAAGGCTATTTCTTTAGTAAGCCCGAAATCATAAAGACTAAGTATATTAGCCCAGAGCAAGTGATAGCGATGGAGCTATTCCAAGAGGTCTGTAAGCCGGATGTCGACTTCCAACGTGTTGAAAGCATCGTCGCGAAAGATATTGCCTTATCCTATAAGCTTCTGCGCTTTGTGAATACTATGTCACCCCGCCTTGAGGTCACCATCTCTTCATTTCGTCAGGCCTTGGTTTATTTAGGGCAAGAGAAATTGAAAATGTTTGTCTCGCTAGCAGTAGCGTCTTATGTCTCTGATAAAAAGCCCAAAGAGCTGTATGGCCTGTCTTTGCAGCGTGCGCAGTTTTGCCAACGGATGTCTCGTTACCAAGTATTTAAAGGGCATACTGAACAAGCCTTTATGATTGGTTTGTTCTCATTGCTTGATGCGTTGCTCGATCTGTCGTTAGAGAACTTAATTGAACAATTACCGTTATGCACAAGTATTAAGGTGGCCTTGCTGCGCAGAGAAGGTCCATATGGCGCATTATTAGCGCTTGAAGAAAGTTTCGAACATGCTGATTGGCAAAAGATTGATGATCACTGTGCTGATCTAGGTTTGAACGTGGAACAAGTGAAAACAGAACTCACTGAAGCTCGACGTTGGAGCCATATTGTTACCAACAAACTCTGATATTTTTCGTTAAACTTTTATGACAATGAAAACGCACGCCTTGACGTGCGTTTTTTTATAACTAATATATATGCATATCCATATATGAGTATGTAGTTATGCTTCCTCACCAATTTTTTAAATTACTGTCTGATGAAACGCGAGTGCGTTGCTTAATGTTGATTGTGCGCCAAGAGTGCCTATCTGTTGGTGAGTTGACTCAGGCATTACAAGAAAGTCAGCCAAAGATTTCCCGCCATCTTGCGCAGTTGCGTTCAAACGGAATTTTAACTGACGTTCGCCAAGGGCAGTGGGTGTTCTACCGTCTGTCACAAGATTTACCGGGTTGGATGCTAAAGTTAATTGATGACCTTATCGCATCGAACTGTTTGAAAACTGAATACCAACAGGATATTGAGCGCCTAGAAGCCATGACTTCACGCCCTCAATGTTGCGTTTAAATACATTTAAATTTATTGCCAAAATCGTTGAGATTGCAGCTAGGCATAGTCAACAACACTGCGGCTTCAAATATGAAGGCAATTAACTGAGAGAAAAGAGTATGACAGTCAAAGTAGGTATTAATGGTTTTGGCCGTATCGGCCGTCTAGCACTTCGCGCAGCATTCGATTGGGCTGAGCTAGAGTTTGTTCAAATTAACGATGTAGCAGGCGATACAGCAACACTGGCGCACCTTCTTGAGTTCGATTCGGTTCAAGGTCGCTGGAACCACGAAGTCACGGTTGAAGGCGATGAGATGATCATCAACGGCCAACGCATTAGAACTACGCAAGAGCGCGATATCGATGCAATCGACTGGTCTGGTTGCGATGTGGTTATCGAAGCGACGGGTGTTCACCGTAAGACATCTTTCCTAAACAAATACCTTGAGCAAGGTGTGAAGCGTGTTGTGGTATCGGCACCAGTAAAGGAAGAAGGCATTGCAAACATCGTAGTTGGTGTGAATGACGCTATCTTCGATCCAGCGGTACATAAGATTGTGACTGCGGCATCTTGTACGACTAACTGTCTTGCGCCAGTGGTTAAGGTGATCAACGAGAAGTTGGGTATCGAAAACGCAGCTTTCACCACTATTCACGATCTAACTAACACGCAAACTATATTAGATGCGCCGCACAAAGACCTACGTCGTGCTCGTGCATGTGGTATGAGTCTTATCCCGACAACGACAGGCAGCGCTAAAGCGATTGTTGAGATTTTCCCGGAGCTTGAAAATCGTATTAATGGCCACGCGGTTCGTGTACCACTAGCGAACGCCTCTCTGACCGACATCATCTTCGAAGTGAAGCAAGACACCACTGCTGAAGAAGTCAACGCGATGCTGAAAGAAGCGTCTGAGAATGAACTGAAAGGCATTCTTGGCTTTGAAGAGCGTCCCCTGGTTTCTATCGATTACAAAGGCGACCAACGTTCAACAATCGTGGATGCACTATCAACGATGTTGGTCGGTAAGCGCATGGTTAAGGTCTACGCTTGGTACGACAACGAGATGGGTTACGCGACACGTACCGCTGAGCTAGTTCGCACTGTTGGCCTTGCATAATACTCTTCATACTTGAAGCTGCAGCGTTGTTAACTGCGTAAGTTCACCCTAATCACATAGAACCACTATGCTCATAGGGCTGAACTTACTGGTTGCCTAGCTGCAACTCCAATTATTTTGAGTATCGGTCTATATACAAAAGAATTTTAAGAGATTGATGACGATGACGAATTCTCAAGTACACCCAACATGGCAACTAGATCTAGAAACTGGTGCGTTAGTGCTTACTCCGTGCCCAGGCACTAAAGACGCTGACCTAGATGCATCGTTAACGCAACTGAAAGCACAAGGCGTTGAAGCTATCGTGACAGCACTTGATGACCATGAGCTTGCAAGCAAAGACGTTGCGGCACTTGGTGAGAAGACACGTGCGCTAGGCATGCAATGGTTCCAAATAGAAATCGAAGACGATTGTGCACCGGGTACCGATTTTGCTGCGAAGTGGCGGGCGACTAGTCCAGTTTTACACCAAATTGTGGATAACGGCGGTAAGGTAGCAATGCATTGCATGGGCGGTTCTGGCCGTACTGGTTTGCTGGCTGCACACCTGTTGTTAGAGAAGAGCTGGGACATGAATAAGATTGTTCAAGAGGTGCAGGCACTGCGTCCGGGCGCATTCACTAAAGCCATTCAGGTTGAATACATTAATGGCGTAGCTTCTGCGTAGCTCTTCATACTTGAACCTGCAGCGTTGTTAACTGCGCAAGTTCACCGGATCGCCGGCCGCCCTAATCACATAGAACACCTATGCTCATAGGGCTGAACTTGCTTGTTGCCTAGCTGCAACTCCAATTATTTTGAGTATAAGTTAAGTGGAAAGTAAGAATTAGAGCTTTTGGACACCTATGATCTAAAAGCTCTTTTTGTTTAGATTGCAGAGATAGCGTTATGTTTTCAAATCTAAGTAAGAGCGTTCGCCAATACATGTTGGTGACTTTTAACTACTGGAACTTCACCATTACTGATGGTGCACTTCGCATGCTGGTGGTTCTGTATTTTTACGACCTTGGCTACAGTTCGTTAGAGATCGCCTCACTGTTCCTTTTTTATGAATTCTTTGGTGTGGTGACGAACCTAATTGGTGGTTGGTTAGGGGCGCGTCTTGGCCTCAATAAGACCATGAATATCGGCTTAGGGATGCAAGTTGTCGCTTTGGGCATGCTCGCGGTGCCAACCGCAATGTTGACCATTCCTTGGGTAATGG
Organism: Vibrio sp. FF266; assembly: GCF_041439695.1. Classification (NCBI taxonomy): domain Bacteria; kingdom Pseudomonadati; phylum Pseudomonadota; class Gammaproteobacteria; order Vibrionales; family Vibrionaceae; genus Vibrio; species Vibrio sp. FF266. The sequence goes on along the minus strand of NZ_JBGOOO010000029.1, from coordinate 29,641 downwards.
CGGCGCAGGCCTTGTCTGGTATCGCTAAAGATCTCAATAAGATGAGTGCTAAAAGCTCGATTAAAACCTTAGTCCCAGATGAGCAGCAAGGTGCGCTTTATAAGTGGATTGCGATTCTAACCGGATCTAAGAATGCACTGAAAGGTGCCGGGTTCTTTATCGGTGGCTTACTGCTTTCGACGATTGGTTTCCAATACGCAGTGCTCGCGATGGCTGCTGTGCTGACCTTGGTCTTCATTGGCAGTTTAGTGAGCTTAGAAGCAGACATGGGCAAAGCGAAAACCAAACCGAAGTTTAAACAGATCTTCTCTAAGTCTGAATCCATCAATATCTTGTCGGCTGCGCGTATGTTCCTGTTTGGTGCTCGTGATGTGTGGTTTGTGATTGCTTTGCCGATTTATCTAGGCAGCGTGTTTGGTTGGGACCACTCATGGGTGGGTGGCTTCTTAGCGGCTTGGACCATCGCATACGGTTTTGTGCAGGGCATTGCACCTAAGATTACTGGTAAAGCACAAGGCAAGGTGCCTGATGGACATGCAGCACTACTATGGGCGGGTGCATTGGCTATTGTGACTGCCGGTATTGCCTATGCGGTGCAAATTGGCTGGCAACCAGAGCTAGTTATCATCGGTGGATTGATGGTATTTGGTGCCATCTTTGCGGTGAACTCATCACTTCACTCATACCTGATTGTGAGTTACGCGAAAGGCGATGGGGTTTCTCTTGATGTTGGTTTCTACTACATGGCAAACGCGATGGGTCGCTTGATTGGCACGATATTGTCGGGCTTGGTATTCCAGATGGCCGGTTTGTCTGCGTGTCTGTGGGTATCCTTCGCATTCTTAGCGATAACGACGGTGATCTCTCTGCGTTTACCTAAAGTGCCGCAAATCTCAGCGGCATAAGCTTCAGCCGCATGAGCCTCATTTGTAAGAGTGAAAGTCGCATTGCTTAGGTCGGGTAACCTAGAGTCGAATAAGTTAAATTCGCGATAAGTATCTTCTTTAACGCTAAGCTGACTTGGTATTTATTCCGGTCAGCTTTTTTATTGCTATAGTAGAATGATTGAATATTAATCAGGCATTTACATGAAGCAGCGAATTCTCTTTTTTGATTTAGCACGATGTGTCGCGGCCATAGCTGTTATCGCGATTCATGTTTTGGCGCCTTATCGTAATGAATTAAGCACCATTCCTTTCGGTGAGTGGCTGACTGCCATTACGGTGAATGGTTTCAGCCGCTGGGCAGTGCCTGTGTTCATCTTGATTTCTGGTGCATTGATGCTGAGTGATCAGCGCCCGTTTGACGCCAAATACTACCTCAAGCGCCGTCTGGGTAAGGTACTGATCCCATTCATTGTTTGGTCGCTTTTCTATACCTACCTATCAGGTTGGTCGCTAATGGGTTTTGATGCGGACGTCAGTTGGGAGGTTTTGCTCAATAGTTATCATCACTACACGTACTATCACCTTGGTTTCTTCTATTACTTCATCCCACTCTACTTTGTGATTCCTTTTTTACAGATCATGGTCAGAAAGTACGGTGATAGATCTGTCTATGCCTTTACGGCGGTATGGTTGTTCACAACGTTATTGTTCTTATTGAAAATCGATGGCCCTTGGAGTCACGAGTTGTGGTTGTACACCGGGTACTTACCGTTGGGTTACCTGCTGTATAAGATGGTTCCACTTAACAAGATGACTGTCGGCGTGAGTGTGTTACTTGGTGGATTAGCGTTACTGACCACGGTTTATATGGTGGTTGATGCAAGTTTGGTCGCAGAAGAATACACGGTAGGGCGTTGGTTATCTTACAAGACGTTGAACACCGTATTAGCGGCGAGCATGGTGTTCATGGTGTGCCGTTACTATGGTGAAGGCTTGTCTGAGAAGAGCAATCAAGTGGTTGGTTTTATCAGTAAACACAGCTTAGGTATTTATCTGCTGCACCCGATTTTCTTATGGCCAATGAAAGAGTTCGGTTGGTACCAAGGACACCCTGCTTGGGTTATTCCATTATGGATTGTGATCAGCGGAGCTGGCGCGTTATGGATGAGCTGGTTGGTCTCTAAGTCAGAGAAAACACGTTGGTTATTGCCTTAGCGGTGGGTGCTAAGGCTTTCTGATGGATTGCTTAGAAGATACAGTTGAAGTACCTAATGTTTAGCGCTTCAATGCAAAGTGTAAAAACTTATCGCCTTGGTAGGTTAAGGTACCTTTGTCGCCAGGGTTCAGGGCGTGGAAGTAGTGGATTCCGACTTGGAACTCTCGTTTTGGACCAACCACACCACGTTGAACGTAAATCCAATACTCTTGATCTTCTTGGCCAGGTTCTGCATCAGGAAGGTCGATGGATTGTTTGTCCAACACAGTGACGTTCACTTTCTTTTCTGGCGCATTTTCACCTTGTGAGTGCTTTCGATAGAAACCAAAAAATACCCAAGCCGCTAGACCGGCGAGTGCAAAGATGGCAAAAAAGAGTGAATTAGGCATGTAACCTCCATGTAGTCGTGATGGTTATTCTAATCTTTCAAGCAATAGGGATATGTGTTTCAAGCCGTTATTCGTGAACTGTTGTAAGCCAAGCTGATTATTTTTCGGCAGACATCACATTTAGAGGCCAGTTTGGGATAAAGCATTGTTATTTATTGTCTCTTTCTCTCGTAAATAACAGTGATTTTGTATAAGAATAGGGAAATGCTCGACTAGAATTATAGTGTGGAGTGGGAGGGCTAATATGACCGATATTGAAAAAGTGGTGACAAGAACTCGTAATATAGAGAAATTATTGAGGCTTCAATATCATGCCGAAGGCGAAGGATTGCATGAGCTTGTAACAAGCTGTGAAGAAAGGCTACCGCACGATATGGTGAGCAAACTGCGTTATATCGCAACGTGTCGTAATAAGGTAGTCAATGAGCATGAGGCTAAGTTGGAAGACCAGCATAAGTTCATCATGATGTGTAACGACTGTGAGAAGGAGTTGACTCCACGTAGTGGTCGTTTTATTTGGCGAGTTGCAATCTTACTGATGATGGCAATGACTTTAGCTGCTGCTGGTTTCTATTATGCGAACTGGGATGTGTTAACACTGCATCTGTTTTCGAAATGAAAAAATTGAACAAAAAAAGGGACGCTAATGGCGTCCCTTTTTTTATCTGTAACTTGCTTAGTACATCATCGGTAGTGTCATTAGACCTACAACTACCGCGATCATTACAAGTCCTTGTCTTTGCGAAGATGAAATCATAACACTACTCCTAAATTTGGTTGTCTCTCGCTATGTTTTAAAGAATAGCACTACTTATGGCTTTAGATCAAGAATTACTTTCGAAGCCTTTAAAAGTGATAGAAAACTATTGGGTTTTCTATCACTTTTGCTATGTTTTACTGTGTGTTTTGGGGAGCTCTTATTTTGTTCGTTATGATTTTTTTTTGTTCTCATTTGTTTTAAGTTGTTGTTTTGTAATGGTCATTTTGTGTAATTTATATTGTTAAAGGTTGTTAAACTGTATTAATGGGGCTTGGTGGTGTCTAGGTTTGTTTAATTAAGCTTTATAGGTTTTAGGTTTGATTTTTGTGATGGTTTTTTGACAGGAAGCTTAGCTAAACCTGACAAAGTGGTTTTTATAAAGGTAATTTACGCACTTTGTAAGTCTAGGTTTGTATAGTGTTGGAAAGTTCTATGTAAGTCTGCTTTTTGATTTTAAGTGTTTGTTTTTAATGTGTTTGTGCATTTTATTTTGAACTTTTAGTTATGTGGTATTTGCAATATATAGCGACATATTGTGGCGTTGGTAGGATAGAAGTGATTGGAATTTAAGTTTGGGTTCTCTAGCGTCAATTTATATGAGTTTTCCGAACAATGAGTCTATTTTAAAAGGAATAATCACTATCGCTGAGGGTATTGTGACGACTTCAATCTAAAGATGCTCTTTTTAGTGGAAGCGTAATCAAGATCCAATTTTGAAGGGCTGAGGCTTTACATCAACACCCGTGTGCCTAGACTGGCGACGATTAAAAGCAATAGGGCAAATGATATGTGGAGTTGGTTGGCGGTTTCCTTGTCTGGTATTGGAGCAATAACAGGAACGAAACATGGGCATATCGGTCAGGCTTTATTGTATAAGGTCTTTACCTTTGTATTATTGGCGACTATTGCTCTAACTCAATCTGTTGTCGTTGATTTTACCTATTGGGTAGTCGCTGGGTTAGCGATATCCGCGATCGCAGATGTGCTTCATACTGTTACTCAAAAACGTCTTCTGCATTTTGTGTGTTTCCTGTTGGCTCAACTTTGTTACAGCAAAGCATTTTGGTTACAGCTATCAGGAGAAATGGTCTGGTGGTTGTTCGCGCTGCTGTTAGCTGCATGTATCGTTGCTTTCTTCCTATTACTCCCTCGCTTAGACAAACTCGTTTTTCCAGTGGTTATCATGGGTATTGTGCTCATTCAGCTTGCTTGGGCCTCTGGTGAAGTCTGGTTACTTGAGCCTCAGCTATCACATGCTGTTGGTTTTGTTGGTTGCTGCGTGCTGCTGCTTTCCGCATTGGCGTACGCCCTAAATTTCTATCGCAGCCCAATCAAGGGCGCTTACTTTTGGGTAACGGGCAGTTATTTTCTTGCACACGCTCTCATCGTTGCTTCCCTCACCATTTAGGGTAGAGCTAGCTTAATTCTGAGCTACATCAAGGCAGCTTAGATGAAAATAGGTACTCTACGTCTACTTCATTAAACATGAGATAGAGTTATGACCACTGAAATCCACGCACACAACGTTTTAAACCTACTGAGTGAAAAGCCACTGACTCGTGAAGAATTGACGCAAGAGCTCGCTCAAACCTATGGCGCTGAAGCTCGCTTTCATACGTGTAAGCTGAACGGTCTGGATTTAGATGGATTGCTGAAATTTTTCCTGAAAATGGAAAAGGTCGTGATCATTGATGACAAGCTTTGCACTAATCGCGAACGTGTTTGTAATCACTGATCTTGAATGACCATCAGTTCTTGTCGCCAGTGAACTGTGATTAGCGAGTGGATGCGATATTCTTGGCTCCACTCCGACCATTTCTCCCTCGTTTGGCTCTCATAAATACACTTCCAATAACGTAAATTTCTAAGTTTGTTACTGTGTTCGAAAATCAATCTTGAGGCTGCTATACTCCGCGCACTTACGCTTTCGAGACAAACTTATGGAAATTTTATCTGCAGCGACCATGCTGTTTCTTATTATGGATCCGCTTGGCAACTTACCAATCGTGCTTTCTATCCTTAAGCATATTGATCCGAAGCGTCGCCGTATTGTTCTTGTTCGCGAACTAATGTTTGCGCTGATTATCCTGCTGCTGTTCTTGTTTGCTGGTCAAAGCATCATGAACTTCCTGCATGTGCAGCCTGAAACCTTGAGTATCTCTGGCGGTATTATTCTGTTTATCATCGCGATTAAGATGATTTTCCCAAGTGCGGGTAGTATTACTGGCCTCGCGGCGGGTGAAGAACCGTTTATTGTGCCGATGGCGATCCCTATGATTGCTGGCCCTTCAGTGATTGCGGCATTGATTCTTTTGTCGACACAGCATCCTGACAACATGTTAGAGCTTTCAGGCGCAGTGATGCTGGCTTGGGGCGCGACCTTCTTTATTCTGATGTTTAATGGCTTCTTCCTACGAGTACTAGGTGAGAGAGGCCTTAAAGCCATCGAACGCTTGATGGGCCTGTTGTTGGTTATGCTGTCGACGCAAATGTTCCTAGATGGTGTAAAGGGCTACATGGGCTAACATCAGTATCATCGCTGAATAAAAAAACGCCGCTCAAATGAGCGGCGCTTTTGTATCAACTGTTTCTGTCATGATGTTTTCTGTCGCTAAGCGTTTTATATCTAAGCTTAAGCTTTATTACATCATGTGTTTGCGTCGGATATCGAGTAGGGCAAAGACGCCGAAAATCAATATGGACCACTTCTCCCAACGTGACATTTCGATCTTATCGCCAAAAGCACCGATGAAAATCAGCATCTGCAGGCCGTGCATGAAGAATAAGAATGCTGTCATGATATAAAGCGCAATCGCAGCATTACCCGGGAATGGGTAGAAAATATTGGCGATTAAGATAAACCAAACAAAGGCGATGGCTGCTTTTGCTAGTGGAAGCAAGAACTTCATTCAATAACTCCTATTCTTCAGTGATTCGATTGAACAGTCGGTAGCTCGACTGGCCAGTGGTCTTATCGCGGTGTAATTCCCAGTTTTCTGGCATAGCTTCGAGTTTTAGCTCTTTCTCTGTCTCGACGTAAATGATGGCGTTGTCGGCAAGCCAACCGTTGCTCTCAAGCAGTTGTACTGTTTCTGCGAGTAAGCCTTTACGAAATGGAGGATCGAGAAAGACCATATCGTAAGGAGTGCCTGGCTGCTTAAGAAAAGAGATAGCATCAGTGTTGACTACATTGATGTTGTCTGCTTTGAGCTCTTTCGCGTTATCAGAAAGCTGTTTGGCCGCTTTTTGATTCATTTCGAGCAGTGTCACCATTTTTGCTTGGCGAGAAGCGGCTTCAAAACCTAGACCACCAGAACCGGCGAATACATCCAAGCAGGTCGAATGTGGGATATCTTGTGCCACCCAGTTAAAGAGTGTTTCTTTGACTCGGTCAATGGTTGGGCGTAATCCTTCTAAATCATGAACAGGCAGCTTTCTACCTCTCCATGAGCCACTAATAATTCGAACAAAGCCTCCGGATGGCTTTTTTTGTGATGTGTTTTGCTGGCGACGTCTTACCATAGATTTTTTGACCGCTAATAAAGTGATACTATACCGAGCCCAATTTAAGTGGGTTCGAGTATTAAATAAATTTACAATGACAAAGTGTATCAAGCTAAAAGCAAACTTATCACTGCTTTGTCATTTTTCTTTACTATTCGTTTGTACAAGCTTGTATTGTATAACAATAGCAAAGAGTCGACGTGTATTAAGTCAATACAGCTAATTAGTAGATCTAGGAAACTCCTCTGATGACGGAAAAAAAGAAGCGCGGATTATTATCGTGGCTTGGTTTTGGTGAAGAAGAACAAAGCCCAAAAACTCAGAATGAAGCGAACGTAGAAAACGTTGAAGATCAAACTGAAGTTGAATCACAAGTTGAGGCTGAACAGGTCGCACCTGAAGTTGAAGACGCTAAATCAACGGAACCTAAGTCTGTTGAATCTGAACTTGCGGAGTCAGAGCAAACGCTTGAAGAGGCTCAACAAGATCAGCAGCCTGTCGCAGCAGAAGCAGAAGCAGAAGCAGAAGCAGAAGCAGAACAGGAAGAAGTGATTGCTTCTCAATCTAAGGTTGAAGAAGTTCAAGAGAAGCCGACAGAAAGCTTCTTTGCACGACTTAAGCGTAGCCTAAGCCGTACTAAAGCAAACATTGGTGCTGGCTTCTTTGGTTTGTTCAAAGGCAAGCAAATCGATGAAGACCTGTTTGAAGAATTAGAAGAGCAACTTCTGATCGCCGACGTGGGTATGAATACCACCGTGAAGATCATTGAAAACCTAACAGAAAAAGCATCCCGTAATGACCTAAAAGACGGTGAAGCGCTTTATGGTCTGCTTAAAGAAGAGATGTCAGAAATCTTGAGCCAAGTGGAACAGCCACTGGTTGTTGATACCACTAAAACACCTTATGTTATCTTAATGGTGGGTGTGAATGGCGTGGGCAAAACAACCACTATCGGTAAGCTGGCGAAACAATTCCAAAGTGAAGGCAAGAAAGTGATGCTGGCGGCGGGTGATACCTTCCGTGCGGCAGCGGTTGAACAACTTCAGGTTTGGGGGCAGCGTAATGATGTTCCGGTTATCGCTCAGCACACTGGTGCCGATAGCGCGTCTGTTATCTACGATGCGATTGAAGCGGCGAAAGCGCGTGGTGTTGATGTTGTGATTGCAGATACTGCAGGCCGTTTGCAGAACAAGAGCAACTTGATGGAAGAGCTACGCAAGATTGTTCGTGTAATGAAGAAGATCGATGATTCTGCACCGCACGAAATCATGTTAACGCTAGATGCAGGTACCGGTCAGAATGCGATTAGCCAAGCGAAGTTGTTTAGTGACGTGGCACCAGTAACGGGCATTACGCTAACTAAGCTAGATGGTACGGCGAAAGGTGGCGTAATTTTCTCAATTGCTGACCAGTTCCAGATTCCAATCCGCTACATTGGCGTGGGTGAAGGCATTGACGACCTGCGTCCATTTGAGTCGAAAGACTTTATTGAAGCACTATTTAGCCGCGAAGAGTAACGCGTGTAGCAAAGTGGTTTATCCTTAACCTGCTACCGTTTTAAATTTGATATGAGTGATCGTAAGAGGAATTTTCGGTGATCAAATTTCAGCAAGTGAGCAAAGCCTATCGAGGCGGACGACAAGCGCTCCAAAAAGTGGACTTTCATCTCAAACGAGGAGAGATGGCATTTTTAGGCGGGCACTCTGGTGCTGGTAAAAGTACCTTGCTGAAGTTGATCTGCGCGATAGAGCGCCCAACTGACGGACGTGTTTGGTTTAACGATCACGATATTACTCGTATCCCAGCCAAAGACATTCCCTTTTTACGCCGTAATATCGGGATTGTCTTTCAAGATCACCGCCTACTTATGGATCGCTCGATCTTCGATAACGTCGCTCTGCCTATGCGTATAGAATCTATTTCTGAAAACGAAATTAAACGTCGAGTCAGCGCCGCGTTGGACAAAACCGGTTTATTAGATAAAGCCCGTTGTTTGCCAAGCCAGCTCTCTGGAGGTGAACAACAACGGGTCGGTATTGCTCGCGCTGTGGTTAACCGTCCAACTCTGCTTTTAGCGGATGAACCAACTGGTAATCTAGATCCTGAACTATCGAGTCGTGTATTACGCTTGTTTGAAGAGTTCAACCGTGCGGGTGTCACGATCATGCTAGCGACGCACGATATCGGGTTAGTGAACACTCGCCCTCAATATCGTCATCTGGAATTAAACCAAGGCTTTTTGAGTGAGGTTGAAGATTATGGCCGCGAATAAGCGCATTAAGAAACCTCAATCCAATCGAGCAGCAAACCGGGCTTCAAGCGACGGTTTCTTTGTTGTTCATTGGAAACAAGCCAAGTCATCGTTCTCGCAAATGTGGCAGCGTCCGTTGGGTAACTTGCTGACGCTTGCGGTGATTTCAATGGCTTTAGCTATGCCCGCTTGTTTGTACCTATTGGGCAAGAACGTTGGTGAAGTGGCGCAAGATGTCACCAGCCCGTCACAAATTAGTGCCTATGTAGAGGATGGTATCCCTGAGCCGAGAGTCATGGTGCTTAAGGATGAAATTGAAAGTTGGGACCAAGTCGATCTGGTTGAGTACATTTCTCCGCAGCAAGGTCTTGAAGATCTTAGCCAGTATTCTGGTTTTGAGGACGCCCTAACTATCCTAGATGATTATTCATTGCCAGGTGTTTTGGTGATTACGCCAAGCGTACACAGCGACACGTTAATTAAAGAACTGGCAGGCAAGGTTAAGAAGCAAGAGTTAGTCACCGATGTTCGTTTAGATGAAGACTGGTTAGCTCGACTGGATGCTATCAAAGCACTTGCGGCTGTCATCGTGATTACCTTAACTGTGTTGATGCTGGGCGCAGTATTTCTGATTATCGGCAACACATTACGATTTAATGTGTTGGCGCATAAAGAAGAGATTCAAACCATGAAGCTGATTGGTGCTACCGACAGCTACATTCTTCGACCATACCTCTATGCTGGAATGTGGTTTGGTGTTTTAGGTTCGATTAGCGCGTGGGTAATGACGGCATTGATTACCGTATTACTGAACAGCGCAGTGGATGACTTGGCTCAGCTGTACGATAGCCACTTCCGCTTAATTGGCCTGAGTTGGGATGAATCTTTACTGCTTTTGATCGTCGGAACCTTGCTTGGTAGTGTAGCTGCGAAGCTTTCTGCACAGCGTCATCTAAAAGAAATTGAACCAGTTTAGGTGAATAGAGTCATATTTATACGAAAAATAGGCAGTTCTTAACCAGTTTTTGCCTTGTATAGACGAATTGATTATGCATAATTACTTCCCCCTCCTTGAAACCTGTTCATTTTAGGTTCAAGATTGTCGGGTTTTAATAGATGTATTACTCCAGATCAGAGATTGATGAGGAACCGAATGGCAAACCAAGCGTATCAAATGGCTTTAGTCACACAAGATAGTTTAGATAGCTATATCCGCTCAGCGAACAGTTACCCAATGCTGACGCCTGACGAGGAACGTGGACTTGCAGAGCGATTACATTACAAAGGTGAGATCGACGCTGCGAAAGGCTTGATCCTTTCACACCTACGATTCGTGGTGCACGTTGCAAGAGGCTACTCTGGCTACGGGCTGCCAATGGCTGATCTTGTCCAAGAAGGTAACATCGGCTTGATGAAGGCTGTTAAGCGCTTTAATCCAGAAGTTGGTGTCCGTCTAGTCTCTTTTGCTGTTCACTGGATCAAAGCTGAGATTCATGAATACGTATTGCGTAACTGGCGTATCGTTAAGATCGCAACGACTAAAGCACAGCGTAAATTGTTCTTTAACCTTCGTAAGTCTAAAAAGCGTTTAGGTTGGTTCAATAACGGTGAAGTTGAGACGGTTGCGCGTGAACTGGGTGTTGAGCCTTCAGAAGTTCGAGAAATGGAATCTCGTTTAGCGGCACAAGACGCGACGTTTGAAGCGCCTATGGACGACGACGACGGTGGTTCTGCTTACACAGCTCCAGTTTATTACCTAGAAGATAAAGCGTCAGACGTTGCTGAGACGGTTGAAGCAGCTAACTGGGAATCTCATACTAATAATCGCTTAGGTCTCGCATTGAAGAGCTTAGACGAGCGTAGTCAACACATTGTTCGCTCACGTTGGTTAGACGACAACAAAGCAACACTGCAAGACTTAGCGGATACCTATAGCATTTCTGCAGAGCGTGTCCGCCAGTTAGAAAAGAATGCGATGAAGAAATTGAAGCAAGCAGTTGGCGACTTCTAATAGCATTTAATTTTTAATAGTATTTGGTTTCTCATAGTAGCAAGCAAATAGCTTAATTTTGAAAAGGCCGAGATCGAGAGATCTCGGCCTTTTTGTTTTGGATCGATTTCTCAACTTTTGCGATCGAAATTTGCAAAATGATTTTGTGGATAACTCTGTGAGGAATTTATTCGTCAGCTGTCTAAAAGCAGGGTGTAGTAAGGCTTTGACAGGGTTTTTTGAGTGGGGATATGTTTCAGTTAACCCACAGTTAGATCAGGATCATTACTACATGTTGTGGATCTATTTTTAAAAAGGCACTTTATTCACGCAATTCACAGATTTATCCACAAATGGTGTAAAAGTGATCGCTGGTGGATAACCTTATTAAGTGGGTGTGATTGTTAGCCTTGGGATAGGTTACAATGGCAGCAAAGTAAATCAGTATAAAAAGAGAAAGTCATGGACCAGTTTAAACATATCGACGTTAAAGGCGCTCAAGCCCTTATTGAACAAAGTGAAGCTCGACTTGTCGATATACGAGATCCGCAATCTTTTGCGGTAGCCCATTCAGAAACCGCCTACCACCTGACTAACGATACAATGGTGTCGTTTATGGATGAGGTTGAGTTCGAACAGCCTATCTTAGTGATGTGTTACCACGGTATTAGTAGCCAAGGCGCGGCACAATATTTAGTGAACCAAGGCTTTGAAGAGGTATATAGTGTTGATGGCGGTTTCGAAGCTTGGCATCGTGCTGAACTTCCGGTGATTGCGGGTTAATAGCTTTATCACTTAAACGCTTCAAGCATCTCCATAGTATGAATAGGAAGTAACAATGATTAGATTGATGGTGTTAGACAACCCACGTCTTGCTCAAGCATTTATTGATTATATGGCCTCTCGTCAGATCCCTATTCAGATGTCTCCAGAGGGAGAAGGGCGTTTTGCTTTGTGGCTTCTTGATGGTCAATTTCAGGTTGAAACCGAAGCTGAGCTGAATCGTTTTCTTGCTGAACCCAATCATAAACGCTATCAAGCGGCGTCTTGGGATATGGCAGAAACCAGAAAGAGTAACTTTCATTATCACACCCCGAGCTTCATGGGCATGATCAAAGCAAAAGCAGGTCCTGTGACACTGAGCCTAATGTTGGTGTGTGTGGTGATTTTTGCGCTGCAACAGATTGGTTTTGGCCAAGCTATTTTCAATGCCCTGCATTTCCCAGCAGTTGATGGACAGCAATGGCAGCTGTGGCGTTGGTTGAGCCATGCTGTTCTGCATTTCTCTGTTATGCACATCGCATTCAATATTTTGTGGTGGTGGCAGCTAGGTGGGGACATTGAGAAAAAACTAGGTAGCCTCAAGCTACTTCAGATCTTTGCTGTCTCTTCTGCGCTTTCAGGTGCTGGTCAGTATTGGGTTGAAGGGGCGAACTTCGGTGGTTTGTCTGGTGTTGTGTATGCTTTGGTTGGTTACTTATGGGTTGTCGGTGCGAAGGCGCCACAACTTGGTTTAGGTATCCCAAGACAGATTGTCGGCTTTATGTTGGTGTGGTTAGTGCTTGGGTACATGCAACCATTCATGGCCATTGCAAACACCGCGCATTTAGCTGGCCTAGCCGCTGGTGTCATTATTGGCTTTATCGATGCGATGAAAGCACCGAGCTCGGCAAGAAGCTAACTCATTTTTTCTAGTGAGTAGCCAAACGATAGAGACAAAAAAGCGGCCAGATGAGCCGCTTTTTTATTGGGATTCGTTTTTACATCATTACTGATAAAGATATTTGGTAAACAATAAGTCAGCAATGAGAGTTTTACCTGTTTCAGGAAGTAAAATCTTATTGAGGTGCTCAACTAAGGACTTTCTCAAATCTTCACGACCGGATAGAGACTTAATTGTCTCTTCATTTTGTTTGCCGAGTAATTCAATCACCGCATCACGAATCAATGGCTGATGATGCTCAATGGCTTCTAAGTCATTACTATTTGCGACCATTATGTCGAGACGGACCTGAATATAGCCCAGTTTTTTACCTTTAGTGTAAAAATTGGTGGTGAGATCGGGCTCTAGCGTGAAGTAGGCTAGTTTGGGTGTCGATTCTTCTTCAGCGAAACTTGATGCTGAAAACAGTAGATTAATCGCAATAAATAGTTGGGCTACATAACGTTTGTGCATATTTGAGACTTTTCTTTAGTTTATTCGCGATATTCGAAACGCATTAGTCTTGTTACAATGAGCGGTCTAAATCTAAATACGTTTACAATTCGAAGGACGCTTTAATTTTATTCGAAAGTTGAAGCTTTATTGTACGTGTAAAGTCACCTATTGAATACTAGTATGAATCAGTCAATATCATTGTATCTAAATTCATTAATGAATGTAGATTGGCAAAGCACAGAAAAATTTAATTTTCCTAATGAAACCACCAAAGAGTGGCTTATGGAACAAGGATCGCTTTCCCGTAAGTTGGGCAAGTGCTGCAAGCACCTGTCTGTTGAGTTGCTTCATAATCAAGTTGTGGAACGATCAATTCTGCAACAGGACGAAGAACGCCTTTTATCATCACATGATTGCTTACTGCGTAAAGTGATTTTAAAGGGTGATGATGAGCCGTGGGTGTTAGGTCGAACCTTAATACCTCGAATTACCCTAGAAGATCATCAGCACTCTGACCTTTCTCAACAAGGGGATGTCCCGCTTGGATTAACGGTTTTCAGTGCTGAGAACGTGGAGCGAGATGCGCTTCAAGTCGGTTGGGTTATCGCTGGCGATGAGCGATTACTCGCGCGTCGTTCTCGATTATGGATGAATCATAAACCGATGCTTGTGGCCGAACTTTTTTTACCAACATCCCCCATTTACTCTAAGGAGAGTGTGTAAATGCTTGCCACCAAAGCGAAGGCGTACTGGCAATTGACGCGAATGAATCGCCCGATTGGTACTCTGTTACTCCTTTGGCCGACCTTGTGGTCGCTGATTATTGCTGCGAAAGGCATGCCTGATTTTGATGTCTTGGTTGTTTTCATACTCGGTGTGGTGTTAATGCGATCGGCTGGCTGTGTGATTAATGACTTTGCTGACCGTAAAGTTGATGGTCATGTCAAACGCACCAAGCAACGTCCATTACCTTCAGGTTTGGTTTCCAGCAAGGAAGCCATTGTGCTCTTTCTAGTGTTAGCTGTGGTTTCTTTTTTGTTGGTACTCACCATGAACCCGCTGACCATTAAGCTCTCTTTTATTGGGGTTGGTCTCGCGTTCATTTATCCTTTCATGAAGCGTTTTACACACCTTCCACAGTTGTTTCTCGGATTGGCTTTCAGTTGGGCAATACCAATGGCTTGGGCGGCGCAAACCAATGAACTGCCAAGCATTGTGTGGTTTATCTTCGTGATTAATGCGTTGTGGACGATAGCCTACGACACGCAATATGCGATGGTTGACCGAGATGATGACTTGGAGATTGGCATCAAGTCGACGGCTATTCTGTTTGGTCGTTTTGATAAGCTTATGGTTGGCGCGCTGCAGTTAGTTACACTGGCGATGTTGATTGCATTGGGCATGCACTACCAACTCGGTGATACTTTCTACTGGGCACTGTTAGTTTCGGGAAGCTTGTTCGTGTATCAACAGCATCTGATGCGTCACCGCGATCGAGACCTTTGCTTCCAAGCCTTCTTGAACAATAACTATGTTGGAATGGCGGTGACTGTAGGCTTGTTCATTACCTTCTGGTAAGCATCAACTTTACAAGTAAACGAACGCTAAAGAAAAAGGCACCCATTGGGTGCCTTTTTTGATCGTGTTCAGTCTAGTGATTAAAGTGAATGCTAACCAAGAGATTATTCTGCTTGGTGGATACTCTCTTGAATCGTCAAACGTACTTCAGGGTAAAGCATTGAGTAGAGAAGTTTAGCGAATTGCTGAGTCTTTTCTAAATCACAGTTACCATCGTTATCCAGATATTGCTGCTGTTTCAGAGTTGCGAACATCGACGCAAACACGCCTTTATCGAAGAACTCCGGTGCGTTGATACCTTGTAGGCGACCCAGTCGCTGTGCGATGTCTTGGCTCTTCTGCTCAAGGTCTGACTTATCTAGATCAGGATTCTCTGCCAATAGGTTCAGAGCAATTGAGTAGCGCTGGAGCGTTTCTGAAATCGTACGGCCTAGTAGCATCAGTGCTTGGCTGTTTGACTGGTTGATCGTTACTTGGTTGTTCGACACAACAAGCATGCCTTGACCGACTAGCTCATCAATGATGTTCGCAACCACGCTTTCAAGCTGATCTTCGTCGTAGCTTAAAAATAACTCTTTCTTTAAGAATGGGTAGATAGCTGCAACATTTTCTTGAATAGCGTCGATTGATAAACCGTGCTGACGAATGGTCATCTGAGCGATCAATGATGGCAATGCAAACAAGTGAATGATGTTATTACGATAGTAGGTCATCAGAATCGATTGGTGACGATCAAGCGAAATGATGTCGCCCATAGTGTCTGATTCAATTAAGAACTTGTTCAATGACTCTGCGTGTTTTACTAAGTCTTCAGCGCTGTCTTTAGGCACTGTGAATGTACCTGAATAAGGCACATTCTTAAGTAAAGACAGGTAGCAGTTGATCTGAGAAACCAAAGAGTCACGAGACAATGCGCGCTGTCTTGAAGCCAATAGTGCCGTTGCACAAAGAGTCAGGGCATTGGTCGCTGCCGCATCGTTAATGTGCGTCATCATTTTGGTTGCCAAGTCATTAACCACCGGGTTCATCCATTGTGGTTTGCTGGTTCCCATTGGGTCGATATCTTTAGTCCACTCAGGAGCATGTTCGTTCAGATATTGGTTAAGCTGAATTGGCTCACCGAAGTTCACGTAGCCTTTACCAAAGTTACGCAGCTTACGAATTGTACGAATCACTAGACTCGCGTTTTCTTTCTCTTTACGCTTACCACGAAGTTCTTTCGCGTAGGTCGCGACTTCCATTACGTGCTCATAGCCGATGTATACAGGAACCAAAGTCACCGGACGGTTCATGCCGCGCAGCATGGCTTGGATTGTCATCGCGAGCATGCCGGTTTTCGCCTGCAATAGACGACCTGTACGAGAGCGACCACCTTCACTGAAGTATTCTACCGAGTAACCTTTAGCGAATAATTCCGCTAGGTATTCGCGGAAAATAGTCGAGTACAATTTGTTGCCTTTGAAGCTACGACGAATAAAGAACGCACCACCATGACGGAAAATAGGGCCGGCAGGGAAGAAGTTCAGGTTGATACCTGCTGCGATGTGCGGAGGCACCATGCCTTCATGATAAAGTACATAAGAAAGCAGTAAGTAATCCATGTGACTACGATGACAAGGTACATAAACGATCTCGTGACCATCTTGAGCCAGCTTACGAACGGTTGAAGCGTTGCTAATATGCAGGCCTTGGTACAACTTATTCCACAACCAACCAAGAATCTTCTCACCGCGTTTAATCAGCGAGTAAGAGAAGTTAGCTGCGATCTCATCCATGATGTCTTGAGCTTCTTTGCTCGCTTTCTCTATGGAAATATTTTTTGATTCAGCTTCATCTTCTATCGCCTTTTTGATTGCTTCTGACTTTAGCAGGCGGTCGAACAGAGCTTGGCGGCTTGGTAGGTTTGGACCCGATGCTGCAAGCTTTTGACGAGAGAAGTGAATGCGTGCCACGCGCGCCAGTTTATGCGCGATGGTGCTGTCGGTACCGTGTGAGTTAGCCATGTATCGTAGAGATACCACTGGGCTAAAGCGAACCAGACAGTCACGACCTGCTAGCAATACAGCTTTCGATTTCTCTAAGCCGTTCATTGCTTGTAGGTAAGGCTTCTGGTTATTCTCTTTACCAGGTTTACGACCCCACAATACGGTGGCAGGGATAACTTGAACGTCGAGCTCAGAGTCTTCAGCATGCAGTGAAAGCAGTTCAGAGAAGACTTCAATTGATGAGCTTGGTACATAATCATCGTCTTGCAGTAGAGTTTTGCGAGAAGAGATAAAAACGTAGCGTTGCAGTGATTTGCCATTGATTTCAAGTTTGCTCAACGGATCAGGCAACCCTAGTTCAAGTGCATGTTTTTGCAATGTAAGAATGTCTACACTTGAGCGAAACGGTAAGGCGTATACAATCGGTTTGCTCAAATCAATGTTCAAATCCTCTACAGGGTTTGAAGGGATTGATGTGCTCTTTACCAATAGGGATAAAGGTAGCTTCATTAATGAACGTGAAAAAGATTGTCCAGAAGACATATAGGTTCACTGCCTCAATAGTTATTTCAATGTGCTCAAGCGTATCTCTATTTCTATAATGAGAGGATAAATCCTATGAGTGAAATAGGGATAAGCCTAGGCGTAAATTTAATCGATGCAAGAATACCAGAAACTGGTCTAACCTTTTAATGGAAATAGTCATATTGCCGTTAAGTTTGTGGAAAATCATTCATCGACTGATTGAGTATAGAGTTAAAAATGACCAAAAAATCAAACACCGGATTCAAACGTATCGTCAAAGCGGCGGGCTTTTCATGGCAAGGCATCACGAGCTCGTTTAAAAACGAGGCTGCATTTCGACAAGAAGTCTTTATGGCCGCAGTGCTTATTCCGTTGGCGTTCTACTTAGATGTAAACCAAGTTGAGCGAATCTTAATGATTTCAGCCGTCGTGTTGGTGATGGTTGTCGAGTTGATTAATACCGCGATTGAAGCGGTCGTTGACCGAATCGGTAGCGAACATCATGAGCTTTCTGGGATGGCGAAAGATGTTGGCTCAGCTGCCGTTTTTATCTGTTTAGTATTAGCTGGTTACGTGTGGTTAGAGATCTTATTTTTGTAATTCGCTAAAAATGAACTAAAAACAACCAATTGCTTTGCTTTTGTTCAGTTACTGGATATACTCACAGTCAACTGTATAAAAAGACAGGTGAATCATGAAGCCGTTAACGCCCCGCCAGCAACAAGTTTTTGACCTTATCAAAAGTAAGATCGAAGATTGCGGTATGCCACCGACTCGTGCAGAAATCGCACGTGAACTTGGCTTCCGCTCTGCAAATGCTGCAGAAGAACATTTGAAAGCTCTTGCTCGTAAAGAAGCGATTGAGATTATCCCGGGTGCGTCTCGCGGTATTCGTATTTTGCTTGAAGATGCAGCGAATGAAGAGCAAGGTTTACCATTAATCGGTCAGGTTGCCGCTGGCGAGCCTATTTTGGCTCAAGAGCATGTAGAAATGCATTACCAAGTTGACCCAGGTATGTTTAAGCCACAAGCTGACTTCTTACTTCGCGTAAATGGCGAAAGTATGAAAGACATCGGTATTATGGATGGCGATTTACTGGCCGTGCATAAAACACAAGACGTGCGTGATGGACAAGTTGTCGTGGCTCGTGTCGACGATGATGTAACGGTAAAACGCCTAGAGCGCAAAGGTTCTACCGTTCTGTTGCATGCTGAAAATGAAGAGTTTTCTCCAATTCACGTGGACTTAGAATCCCAACACTTGTCTATTGAAGGACTTGCAGTTGGTATTATTCGTAACACGGACTGGATGTAGTCAGTGCAAACAGCTTATTGATATTTACTCTCAATAACTTGTTATTGTAATTGATATTCATTATCATCTTCTTTGTCGAGATACAAGGAAGATGATGATGCCAAACCCAACCAAACCTCAAATGAAGCCGCTTATTCGTAAGTCGCACACCTATGATCAAAAGGCTTCTTCTGATCTCGGGTCAGCACATCAAGAATTCCAAGTACCGACGAATCTTGTTCAACACCTTTGGTTTCGCAGCCGCGAAAGTCTAGCCGATGACGGTCTTGTTTATGACCCTATTGCAGCACAAGCCTGCAAGCGTTGCCAACTCGCACCTGAATGCCTTACCGGCGAACTCGACCAACAACAACTCCTTTACGCGACACTGACTCAACTTTGTGACTCTCAAGTTCAACAGTTTTTATCTCATAACCCAGATGCTTGGATTATTAACGTAGGAGCAGGGCTTGATACCCGTTTCTACCGTTTAGATAACGGCCGCTGTCATTGGGTTGAGCTAGATGTAACCGAGAACCTAGTTTGGCGACAACGCCTGTTCCACAAGAATGAACGCTATCGTCTAGAGTGTGGCTCGGTGGATGACCTGACTTGGTTGGATGAACTTAATATTCCAGAACAAGCTTCGGTGATGGTGGTGTGTGAACATGCTCTGTTGGATTGCAATGAACAACAGACGGCGAACTTTATTCAATCTTTGAGCCGTTATTTTACCCACGCACATGCGTGTTTAGTGTTAGCTGGAGATAAAAGCTCTAGTGCACTGGGGCAAAAGCTCGGTTCTGGAAAATACGCACATGGCTTATCTTCTCCGATAGACAGCGTCCTTAATTGGCTGCCATGGGCTCAGTGGGTAAAAGCGTTTTCTCCACTTGACCAGCAGTGTAATCGTTGGAAATTGTGGCAGCGACTTCTTTGTAAAATCTCTCAGGTCAAAAAGCGTTTAACGCCGCAGTTAGTGCTTGTTAAGTGGTAGTGCTAGCGGTTCTGTTGGCAGGTATCTGAATACTTGCCTCGTTATAGCTATTCGTTATCGATAAAAGGCAAGCGCCTCCCCACACCATAGTGAAAGCCCACTCACTAGGTTAAACTATCGCCTCTAATCTAAGAGGTGATCGTGAAGTTATTTAATCCCCAAACTATTTTTCAAACGTTATCCAATCAGGCGATGCACAAAAAAGTGCTGTTACTCGCGATCCCGATGGTTCTTTCTAATATTACGGTTCCACTGTTGGGCTTAGTCGATGCTGCGGTTATCGGTCACTTAGAGCATTCTTGGTATTTAGGTGGTGTGGCGCTGGGTGGCACAATGATCAGCGTGACCTTTTGGCTGCTCGGTTTCTTACGAATGTCGACGACGGGACTGGCCGCGCAATCTTATGGGGCTAACGATGGCAAGCAACTTGGTTTAGTCTTTGTGCAAGGCGTGACCATGGCACTAGGGTTTGCTGGTTTCTTCTTGCTATTGCATAGCTTTGTTGCTGATGCGGTTTTCTCTCTGAGTAGTGCCAGTGACCAAGTGAAACACTATGGTCAGCAATATTTCTCTATCCGAGCATGGAGTGCGCCTGCTGCGTTGACTAACTTTGTGCTGTTAGGTTGGTTACTCGGAACCCAAAATGCCAAAGCACCCATGTGGATGGTGATCATTACTAATATCACCAACATCGTTTTAGATATCGTATTTGTGATTGGCCTCGGCTGGCAAGTGGAAGGCGCAGCATTGGCATCTGTAATGGCTGATTATGCCGGTTTAACATTTGGCCTGATTTGTGTTTACCGAATCTGGGTGAAGAAGCAGTTACCATCGCCATGGGAGCTGCTTAAGAAAACCAGCCAAGGTTTGAGTCGTTTCGTAAAACTGAATCGCGATATCTTCCTTCGTTCACTATGCCTACAAGCGACTTTCACTTTCATGACCTTCCAAGGTGCAAGCTTTGGTGATGATGTTGTTGCGGCCAATGCAGTGTTGATGAGTTTCTTGATGATCATCTCTTATGGGATGGATGGTTTTGCTTACGCAATGGAAGCGATGGTCGGTAAAGCGATAGGCGCGAAAGATAAAGATGAATTAAATCAGTCGTTGATTGGTACCTTTTTCTGGAGCTTCAATATTTGTTTGGTTCTAACCATAGTGTTCGCGATCGCTGGGTCTAATCTAATTAATATGATCACCACCATCCCAGATGTAAAAAGCCAAGCTGAGGTGTATCTGCCTTGGTTGATCGCAATGCCACTGGTTTCAATGTGGTGCTTCTTGCTGGACGGTATCTTCGTGGGCGCAACCAAAGGCAAAGATATGCGTAACAGTATGTTTGTTGCGACCTGCAGTTTCTTCGTAATTTTCTACTTAGCATCAGGTTTTGATAACCATGCGCTGTGGCTAGCAATGTTGAGCTTTATGGCGATGCGTGGGATTGGTCTTGGTGTTTTATTTGTTTCTCAGTGGAAGAAAGGAGAGTTTCTCGCTTAGCTTGCATAGCTTAGTTCAGGGAACAAAAAATAAAAACAGCAAGCTCATGGCTTGCTGTTTATGTATTTGGCCTACAGGTGGTCAAATAGTCCTGTTGGTTCTTTGTTTAGAACAAACGGTTAAGTCCGTTAAGCGCTGCGACGCGATACGCCTCGGCCATCGTCGGATAGTTAAAGGTAGTATTCACAAAGTATTCGATGGTGTTGGCTTCACCTTTTTGTTCCATGATCGCCTGACCAATGTGAATGATTTCAGCGGCACGTTCACCAAACACGTGGATACCTAAAATCTCTTTAGTTTCACGATGGAAAAGTATCTTCAAGCTACCAATATCTTTACCTGCAATTTGAGCGCGAGCTAAGTGCTTGAATGAAGAACGTCCCACTTCATACGGTACTTTAGCTGCAGTAAGCTCTTGCTCGGTTTTACCGACAGAGCTGATCTCAGGAATGGTGTAGATACCTGTTGGGATGTCTTCGATAAGGTGTCGTTCTGCTTCACCTTTCACCACGGCTTGGGCCACAAATCGACCTTGGTCATAAGCAGCACTTGCTAGGCTAGGATACCCAATCACATCACCGACAGCGTAAACATGTTCAACACTGGTTTGGTAGTTGCTGTTGACTGATACTTGTCCACGAGAGTCCGCTTCTAAGCCAACCGCACCAAGGTTCAGTTTATCAGTATTACCCGTTCGACCATTGGCATACAGTAGGCAATCGGCACGCATTTTTTTACCTGACTCTAGATGAATGATTACACCATCATCTGTTCCTTCAATTTTCTCAAAGGTCTCATCGTTACGAATAACAACACCACTGTTCCAGAAGTGGTAAGAAAGTGCATCTGAGGTTTCGTTATCTAAGAAGGACAACAGGCGATCGCGAGTATTAATGAGATCGGTTTTAACGCCTAAACCGCGAAATATAGAGGCATATTCACAGCCGATAACACCAGCACCATAGATGATGATGTGTTGTGGGTCGTGTTTCAGAGAAAGAATCGAATCACTGTCGTAGACACGTTCATGCATGAAGTCGACGTTGTCTGGCTGATAAGGACGAGAACCTGTCGCGATAACAAATTTGTCTGCGCTGTAGTGTTCTTCAGTACCGTCGCTTTGCATTACGGAGATCGTGTGGGTATCGATAAAACGTGCAGTACCGAAGACTAACGTGCATTGGTTGCGATCGTAGAAACCTTGGCGCAAGCGAGTCTGTTTGTCGATGACCGATTTAGCATGCCCCAGAATATTGGAAAATGTTGAGTGGATACTTTTATTGTTCTGACAAAACAGAGGGTTACTGTTGAATTCAATAATACGACTTACGGCATGACGCAGTGCTTTGGAAGGAATAGTCCCCCAGTGGGTACAACCACCACCAACGCTGCTCTCTTTTTCAATGATAGCAACGTTCAACCCGGCTTTGGTTAATCCCATCGCTGCCCCTTCTCCTCCGGGGCCACTACCAATTACGATTACATCAAAGTGGTTGGAGTGCGACATAGATATCTTCCTTGTTATATTTGATTAACATTGCTTTAGCGAGATTTTAACTGATTCTGTTCTTGGGTACATGAAAAGGGCATCAGAGAGTCGGTGAGATCACGTCATGCTACTGAAAAAATAATATTTGGTATGTCGTATGTCTCCAAATGACGGTGCGGATATTGAAATGTTTTCTTTGAACGTATTTACTTCGATACGTGAACAAAGAGGTGTGTTTAGTGTCTTATATAACCAGAGTGCCTTATATAAGTAAGTGATTCGCGTTATATTGAATAGAGTATTAGACATGCCTGTTTAGGCTGTAAAAGAAGATGTTGATAAAGTATGAAACCAATGGGCATTCGCGCACAGCAAAAAGAAAAGACTCGTCGTAGCTTAATCGATGCGGCATTTAGCCAACTCAGTGCCGATCGTAGTTTTTCTAATCTAAGCTTGAGAGAAGTCGCTCGTGAGGCTGGAATAGCTCCGACTTCCTTTTATCGCCATTTCAAAGACATGGATGAGCTTGGCTTA
Source organism: Vibrio sp. FF266 (assembly GCF_041439695.1). NCBI lineage: Bacteria > Pseudomonadati > Pseudomonadota > Gammaproteobacteria > Vibrionales > Vibrionaceae > Vibrio > Vibrio sp. FF266. Next base: position 6,587 of record NZ_JBGOOO010000029.1, on the reverse strand, counting down.
ACCATGGTCGATGAAGGTGGCTTATTGTTGCGTCAGTTGATGCGTCAAGCTAGGCAACGCATAGTAAAAGAAGGCAGCGTGATTCGCACATCGGTTGAAACCTTTATGGAATTCATTGAAAGCAGCCCAAACGTATTCAGACTGTTATTGCGGGAGCGCTCAGGAACTTCATTTGAGTTTCGTGCAGCGGTAGCTCGTGAGATACAGCATTTCTCTGCTGAGTTAACCGAATATTTAATCACAACAGGAATGACAAGAGACGAAGCTTTTACTCAAGCGGAAGCCTCCGTCATCTTGGTTTTTAACTCAGGGGCAGAAGCATTAGATTTAGATCGACGTCAGCGAGATGAATTGGCTGAGCGTTTGATCATGCAATTGCGAATGATGGCCAAAGGAGCTTTTTGGTATCGTAAAGAACGTGAACGTAACCGATTAAAAGGCGGGATTGAATAATGTCGAATGAAAATAATACTGTAAACCGTGGTTCTGAAAGAAAGACACTCGTACTTGCTGTTGTAGCAGGTGTGTGTGGTGATGCACTGTTATCTTGGGTAACAATGAGCGAAGTGGGCTTCTCTATTTTCCCGCTGATTGCTTTAGTGTTGGCTGTACAAGCGCTATACCAAGAATACCTAACAAATCCAGTATCTGAAGATATTCCGTTAGTGGGTTTAGCTTGTTTCTTTGTAGGTGCATTTGGCCACTCGGCTTTTGTGAAAGCACAACACCCTGATGCAGGTTCAAACTTCTTTGCGATTATCGTCGCGATGCTACTGCTCGCTTGGGTAGGTAAGAAGCTAGGCTTTATCGGTAAAACCGCTTAAACCAATCTATAAATAAAAAAACGAGCCAATTGGCTCGTTTTTTTGTATCTGCTGCTTAGCTTCGACTTAGAGAGCGAGGTTTACGCTTTACGCTCTAGGAACACACCTGCTTCCATATGGTGCGTGTATGGGAACTGGTCAAATAGAGCAAAACGAGTGATATCGTGTGTTTCGCTTAGAATGTCTAGGTTCTCTTTCAATGTCTCAGGGTTACAAGAGATGTACATGATGCGCTCGTAGCCTTGAACCATCTTACAAGTATCAACATCCATACCTGAACGCGGTGGATCAACAAAGATAGTGTTGCAGTTGTAGCTCTTAAGATCGATGTTCGCTTGCTGTAGACGACGGAATTCACGCTTGCCTTCCATTGCTACGGTAAAATCTTCCGCAGACATGCGGATGATCTGAACATTTTCAATCTTGTTGGCTGCGATGTTGTATTGCGCAGATTCTACTGACGGCTTCGCTAGTTCTGTTGCCAGTACACGTTCGAAGTTCTGTGCCAATGCTAGTGAGAAGTTACCGTTACCACAGTAAAGTTCAAGCAAGTCGCCTTTGCTGTCTTGAGTACAGTCGACTGCCCACTCCAACATTTTCTCTGCTACTTTACCGTTTGGTTGAGTAAAGCTGTTCTCAACTTGCTGGTAGATGTAGCTATCACCATTCACATCTAGCTTTTCAATAACGTAGTCGCGGTCCAGCACGATTTTCATCTTACGCGCACGGCCGATCAGGTTTAGGTTAAAACCTTCATCGTTTAATTGCTGCTTAAGTGCTTTAGCATCTTGAATCCACTGCTCACCTAATTGGCGGTGGTAAAGCAGTGACACCAAAATCTCGCCGCTTAATGTAGAAAGGAAGTCTACTTGGAATAGTTTGTGGCGTAGAGAGTGGTTGTCCTTCATTGCATCCGTTAATAGAGGCATTAGGTCGTTGATCAGGCGGCTAGCCGCTGGGAATTGGTCGACACGGTATTTTTCTTTAGTTTCTTGATTGAACATGACGTAATACATATCGTCACCTTCATGCCACACGCGGAACTCTGCACGCATACGGTAGTGTTGTTCTGGAGATTCATACACTTCCAGCTCAGGCACATTATATTCTGAGAACATTTCAGTAAGACGCTCAGTCTTTTCTGCCAGTTGTTCTTGGTAGCGTTGCGGGTTTACTTCTAAATTCGCCATTGTTATGCCTTTTGCTATCGTGCTTTTAAATCAAGAGCGCAGATTTTATTCAATCACAGGCGCTTGTCCAGTGTTGAGAGCCATTCAGTTTAAATAGACGACGAAAACTATAGCTTATAACTATCTTAGACTAGACAAATGATTCATAGGTCAATACTATTTCCGGCAAGCTGGTGCCATGTGGATGTATAGATGGCTGAAGAGGGAATCTGGTGAAAATCCAGAACTGACGCGCAGCGGTAAGAGAGAACGAGTATTCAAAGACACTGCAAATAGCATTTTGTGGGAAGTCGAATATTAGGTAACCATAAGGTTGTGCTCTTGAGTCCGAATACCTGCCAGCGGCCAAACCATAAAATGTGGTTTGGTAGGACTTTACGCGATTTAGGATCACAACATGAACAAATCCATTTTAGCGGTTGCTGTAGCATCGCTGCTTTCACCTATCTCCAATTTACACGCACAAGAAGCATCTGCTGACGAAACCATGGTCGTTACGGCTAACCGTTTTGAGCAAAGCACTCAAAGTACAACGTTACCTGTTGTAGTTGTTACTCGAGCAGAGATTGAAGCGATTCAAGCTAATGATATTTACGAAGTACTACGTCGTTTACCTGGTATTCAGGTAGCGAGCAACGGCGGCTACGGACAAAAGCAGAGTGTTTTTGTTAGAGGTACTAACTCTGACCACATCTTAGTACTGATTGATGGCGTAAAAACAGCAAGTGCAACATCAGGAGGAGCAAATTTTGCTGCTATTCCACTAGTTGGTGTTCAGCGCATTGAGTTTGTGCGTGGTCCTCGAGCTGCAATTTATGGAGCCGATGCGATTGGTGGTGTAATTAATATTATTACAGACACATCAAGTTCAGAAGCAAAAGTTAGCGTAGGGTTTGGATCTGATTCATACAAAAAAGGCAGTGTGGCAGTGTCTGGTAATATTACAGACTCGACAAGTGGTTCTGTAGCTGTAAAGCGAGCAGAGACTGATGGGTTTTCTGTTCAAAACTCAGCAGGTGATCAAGACGCAGATGGACATGAAGTGACTGAGCTAGCACTTGCGATAACTCATAAGCTGAATGACGAGTTTAAGCTTAAGTTTAATTCTACTTACTCGGATGGTGAAACAGAGTACGATCCGAAAAATGCTACAAAAGATCAGACACTTTACAGTGCAATTGGCCGTCTTAGTTATACTGGAGAAACGTTGTCGAGCAACTTTTCTTTAAGTAAAGCTCAAGATTCTAGTAAAGATTATTACTACAAAAGTACTTATCAAACGGACCACCAGGCCGTTGCTTTCACAAATTTATTCACTGTGAACAATGAAGTTTCTATTGGTGCGGGCCTTGATTGGTCTAAAGATGACGTATCAGAGTCCTCAAAAGACTATGCCGAGAAATCTCGCACGAATAACTCGCTATATGTTAGTGGCTTTTATGACAACCAAGCCGTACAAGCTGAATTAGCTTTACGCGGTGACGATAACCAACGCTACGGCAAGAATACTACATGGCAAGCGGGTTTAGGATATTGGTTAGCAGCTAATTATCGCGTGACGGCTAATGCTGGTACGGCATTTAAAGCACCGACATTTAATCAACTATATTGGCCGGGCTCAGGTGTCCCAACGCTGAAACCTGAAGAGTCAAAAAACTATGAAGTCGCGTTCGAAGCCCATCAATCATTGGTTGATTGGAGAGTATCGGCTTACAAAAATGATATTAAAAACATGATAGTTGGATGGCCATCAAAAAACATTGGTGTCGCTGAAATTAAAGGCTTAGAACTATCGGGAGAATTCGATACAGGAAGTTTTTCTCACCAAGTTAGCCTTGACTTTATGGACCCGACAGATAAAAGCGATGGTTCTCAACTTTTACGTAGAGCGAAACAAAATGCTAAGTGGAACGTGACGTATTTTGCGGACAACTGGCAGGCGGACTTGAGTTATTTATATCAAGGTAAACGTATGGATAGCGGCAATGCTGAGTTAGATGAGTACTCGCTAGTAGATATAGCTGCGAGCTACTTTGTGACGGATCATTTCACAATGAGAGGGCGTATTGCTAACCTTTTTGATAAAGATTACACGTTAGCCAAAGGGTATGAAACACAAGAAAGAAGTTTCTTTATAAACGCTGACTACCAGTTCTAATTAACAACTAAACCGCCTTCGGGCGGTTTTTTCTTATTGGATATATCAATGAAAAAGAAAGTCGTCATAAGTTGGTCGTCAGGTAAAGACTCTACGTTAACGTTAGAGCGGCTACTTGAAAGCACCGAGTATGAAGTTGTTGCTCTGTATACTACGTATGTTGGAGATGAAGTTCCTTTCCAGGTAACTCCTATTGAGGTAGTTGCAATGCAAGCTCGATTGGTCGGTTTACCATTAATCATGATTGAGCTACCGGAAGTCTTCCCAAGTAATGAGGTTTACCAAAGTACGATTGTCTCGGCACTTAAAGATTCTAGCTTATCAATCGATGCGGTCGCGTTTGGAGATATGTTCTGTAATGGCATTGCCGATTACCGAAGAAGTTATATAGAGCCAGCTGGTTGGGAGTGTGTGTTTCCCTTAATGGGAGAGAGCAGTCAGGCACTTGCGAGTGAAATAATAGAGAGAGGAATCGAAACCTTTCTCGTCACGGTCGATACCGATGTATTAGACATGAGCTATTGCGGGAAAGAATACACGCTTGAGCTAATCGGCAGTTTACCGAGTCACGTCGACCCATGCGGCGAAGATGGTGAGTTTCATACTTTAGTCACGTCAGCGCCATGCTTTAAAGGAAAGCTTAACATAGAGCTGGAAAATGTAGAGCAGGGTGAGCGCTTTGTGCATCAACGCTACCGAGCCTGCATTATGTAGAGTGATGATTGGCGAAAACTAAGTGAAGGGGTATCATTGCAACGGAACTTATTACAGGTAATGGTTGTGTCGGAAAGCATACAAAAAAACATATTGATCTTTGATTCTGGAGTTGGCGGCCTGTCCGTATATAAAGAGATAAGCCAGTTACTACCGAATCATAACTATACTTATGTATTCGATAACGAGGCTTACCCATACGGTGAGCTAGACCAGCAAGTCCTTATCCACAGAGTTCAAAGCATCGTCGCCAGTTTTGTGGCTAGCCACGCTATTGATATTGTGGTGATAGCCTGCAATACAGCAAGTACAATTGTGTTGCCTACACTAAGGGCAAATAACCCAATCCCTATTGTCGGGGTTGTTCCGGCAATCAAACCAGCATCCCTACTTGCCAATAAAGCCGTTGGTCTTATTGCGACACCCGCAACGATTACTCGTGAATACACACACGAGCTCATCAAAAACTTCTCTAGTAATAAAAGAGTTGAGCTTTTAGGTTCGACTCAGCTGGTGGATATGGCCGAAGATAAACTAAGAGGTGAGGCGATTAACCTTGAAGAGCTACGGCAAATCCTTCAACCAATGATCAACACAATTGATGTGGCTGTTTTAGGGTGCACTCATTTTCCACTGATCAAATCAGAGATTCAGCAAGTGCTAGGTAAAAACGTGATGTTGATTGATTCAGGTAAGGCTATTGCTAAGCGGGTTCAAGATTTATTGGATTTAGAGAGCAGCACTGAAGAAGGGGGAGTGCGTGAGGCTTTTTGTAGTGCACTTCCTAAAAAAGAAAGTGCACTAAATAGTATGCTGAAGCAGTTAGGGTTTAGCTCAGCTCAGCTTCGTCCGTTTCTGGATGTTTAGGATCGTTTGCAACGCGTACTTTTAAAGTACGTTGCATGTAATCTTTATCGTTAAGTTCTGAAATAGCATGATTCACATCATTACTTGCCATAACAACAAATCCAAAACCTCTTCTTTTACCAGTACGTTTGTCTTTCATTAAACGTACAGCAAATACTTCACCATATTCAGAGAACAATTCACGTACATGTGATTCATTCGCTTTGTATGGAAGGTTACCCACATAAAGTGTTTTTGTTGAAGCCTTAGGTTCTGACTCTGATTTTGAGTTGGTGCTTGAAAAATTAACAACAAAAGCGGAAGCCAAGACACCAAGGATAAAGGTAATTGCAGGCGATATATCTACCTGAGAGAAAACAATGCCGCCCAATACAGCTAGCGCGACAATTAACAACATCAATTTTTTTGAGTTCATATCGGAATACTACATATTAATAAACGAAATATACGCATCTACCATTAACAAAATAGACACATGAATCTTACGTTCATGGCTTCCATTTTGCCAATGTATTGCTGTGATACGTCTCAAATGTTTAGTTTTTATTCGAAAAATGCGGATCTGGTGGCTTTTTAGGCGAACAAAACTTTTATTTAAAAAAGCTCTTGTGCTCTATATCGAACTCTCTATAATGCCGCCTCACCGACAAGGAGTGAGACGAAAGTCACGCTGCGAAATCGGTAGAGAATAAGAGTTTGAAAATAACCCTTGACTCTCTAAGTGGTGCAGGTATAGTACGCACCCCTAGCGACTGAGATGTAAGTCACAAAACGCTAGCGCTCTTTAACAATTTAAACCTATCAATCTGTGTGGGCACTCGTTGATGAATATCA
>NZ_JBGOOO010000028.1:0-60348 GCF_041439695.1 Vibrio sp. FF266 | reverse complement strand
CGTGCGTTAGTTTCTGGAGTTGTGGAAGACTTACAGCGTCAGAATATTCAGGTACAGCTTCATTCTGATGAATCTGCGGATGACATCGAGCGCTTTCAAAACTACGGTTGCAGTTCGTTCCCACCTATAGGCTCTGAAGCTATTCTTGCGGCTATCGGTGGTAATCTAGGTAACTTGGTTGCTGTGGCCGTCGAAGATAAAAAATATCGTCCAAAGGGTGAAAGCGGTGACGTTTTCCTCTACCATTTGGAAGGTCATAAAATCCGCTTAACCAAAGATGGCAAGGTGGTTGTTACAGCAACCGACGTTATTTTTGAAGCCGCTAATTCCTTCACTATTATTTCCCCTGAAACATTGATTCAAGGCCCTTTGCATGTAACAGGTGGGATATCTACAGACCTTGGTATTTTTGCTACTGGCGGCATTACTTCTGCCAGCGTTGTTAGCGGTTTAGATTTAACCGCAGGCGGCTTTAGCTACCTTGGCCACTTCCACAAAGATGCAGAGAACAGGAATACTTCAGCACCAGTGGGTTAACTATGAGCGTGAGCATCGTGTTCGACATGATGAAAAACACAGGAATCATTATCGAGGGCGGAAGTGTCGCAGATGACACAGTTTCAGCCCTCGTTTTGATCTCGTTGTTTACCGATGCCCGCGCCGATACTTCAGACCGCTTACCCGACGATTCAAACGACTTTAGAGGCTGGCCTGGTGACACGTTTTACGATGCGCCATGGGGCTCAAAACTTTGGCTGCTTTACCGTGAAAAACTGACTACCGATGTGCGTAACCGTGCGGTGAAATACGCAGAGGATGCACTGGCTTGGATGTTGGTTGATAACGGTGATGGCCAGATGGCAAAAAGCGTGTCTGTGGTTGGCTCTATTCCTCGTTTTCAAACCCTTGCCTTGTCTATCAATATCACCAAACCAGACAACGAAGTCATCTCACTGACCGTTATGAAACGATGGGAGGCGCAACGTGCCGTTTAACGTTCCTACGCTACGCCAGCTTATTGAAAGCGGTTTAATCGATATTGAAGCCTCGTTGGATGAGGTTTTACCTAAGTTTGGCATTGAGCAAGCGCTTAACTCTTCTGTGAGCGGCAGCGTTCGTGACCTCTACGATTACCAATCTTGGATCGTGCGTCAAATCATCCCTTCGACTGAATCTGAAGGCCAGACCATCATCGATGCAGCGCGCTATGAAGGCGTGATTCAAAAGCTTGCAACGAATGCCGCTGGCCCCGTTACTTTTACAGGTAGTGTGCCTATTCCCGTTGGTACTGTGATGACGCATTCTGATGACCGCTTGTATCGAGTGACTCTATCTAACGCGCCAGACAGTGGCAGCGTTTTAGTGGAAGTAGAAGCGGAAGAATCAGGGGTAGCGGGTAATCTCGCGGCAGGTGAAACGCTGACACTAGTGTCTACCGTGCCAGGTATTCAACCTAATGGTGTGACGGGTGAAATTTCAGGTGGTGCGGAAATAGAATCCGTTGCTGAAGTGCTTGAGCGTTTGTTGTTTCGTAAGCGTAACCCACCAATGGGCGGTGCGGTGCATGACTACGTGGCATGGTGCCGTGAAGTTGCAGGGGTTACTCGTGCTTGGGCTATCGATGCTTATCAAGGTGGTTCAACGGTTGGCTATGCGTTTGTCTTTGATGGCCGTACCGATATTCTGCCTAATGTCACCGACCAACAAGCGATGTCTGATTACATTTATCGCCATAAAGACCCAGCAACAGGCAGTGACGTTGGTCGCCCTGCTGGCATCGAGCCAGTGCCGATTCAGTTAACGCTGAAAGTGACGGGTTTAGACATCAATATCACGCCAGATAACACAGAGCTTCGCGCTAGTGTGCAGACCAGTATCAACAGCTATTTTAAAACGTTAAGCCCTGCTAGTACGCTGCTTGTAAGTGCTGTGCGCACCGCTATAGGTTCAGCACCAGGTATTGAAGACTATTCGCTAGATCTGAATGCTGACCTTCCTGCTGTATCGAATGAGTTACATGAGCTTGGAGTGATCACATGGGCCACTCTGTAGAGCAATGGACTAACTCAATAATGGCGCAAATGCCACGAGGTATCTTGTGGCAGCGTTCAGCATCGTTAGACCTTCATAAGTACGCGGCAGGCTATGCACCAAGACTAGAGGCGGTAGAGGTTAGCGCAGGCAGTTTACTGTTAGAAATGCGCCCTGAAACTACTCAGCAACTACTAGACGAATGGGAAGAGTATTTAGGGCTTCCAGAGTGCCAAGTTCAAAACCAAACGTTTGAATCACGCCGTGCTGCTGTAGTTGAAAAGTATCACCGTAAAGGTGGTTTGCAAGTATGGAACATCGACAAGCTTGGTGCTGATTTAGGATTTGATATCGAGGTTGAAGAAATCTTCCCTCACCACTGCTTACGTGGTTGTACTTATCCGCTCTATGAAGAGAAGTACCGCCACTTATTACGTATTCGTGTCAAAGGCATTACACAAGCTTACGCAACGTGCCTAGACGATTGTTTAACCCCGTTAGTATCTCAAACCGCCGCTATTCTGGAATGTACGCTAAACCAGTTCAAGTTAGGTGGTAAGTACTATGAATTCATCTATGAGGAGAGCGTGTAATGCACTATCTCAATAATGGCTCTCAGGTCGAGAACGCCCCACCACTCAAGCCAAGAGTCGGTACACGTGGGTACTTCAGTGAAAGCAATGACAATGGCGCACCAAGCTACCCAGGGCAAGATTGGTTTAATGCGGTGATTCGTGAGTTTCAGACCGCGTTAACGGCTAAAGGCGTAGCATATGATCCAGACAAATTCGATCACCTTCAGAAACTACTTGAAGCTTCGGCGGTTAATTCACTTCAATATCGCGTTGGTCAAAAGGCCGAAATTCACTCTGCGCAAATTCCAGATTGGTTGTTGAAAGCTGATGGTTCCATTGTTTCGAGAACAGTAGATGATGTGCTGTGGGCTCATGCAGCCACCAGTGGACTTGTTATTGCTCAATCGACTAAAGACGCTAATCCAGAGCAGTACGCGATGTATTACGGTGACGGAGATGGTTCGACTACGTTCAGCCTTCCTAACTGGTACTTGGGTCATTTTGCTCGTGGTAATCCTTCTGGTGTGGCTTTGGGTGAAACTCAGGGTGATGCGATACGAAACATTACGGGAGCAACACAAACAGTTCATGCTCAGCTCCTTGGGAACCCCACCACCCCCATATTTAACGGTGCGATGTCATCGATACCGAAGGTGGTTCAGGGCGTATCCGCTGCTTTATCGGGTAGTTCGATGTATCTTTCTTCTTATGATTTTGATGCTTCAAGATTAGTCCCTACGGCAAGCGAAAATCGCCCCAAATCTGGTCATATAAATATATGTATCGAACGTGGAAAAATCCCAGCATAGAGGTTAATCAATGAACGAAGTAGCGCATCACTATAATCCAAGCACATTACTATACACACACTCTACTGCACTTAGCGTGCCAGCAGGATATAAAACTCCTCTTGTACCGCAGTGTGCTTTGCTAGCTCCCCTTCCGTCATATGACCCTAGCACTCAAGATTTAAAAGCTAATGTAAAAGACTGCGAATGGCAGGTGTTAGACAAGTTCAAAGAAGTTACGGCTTACCATAAGCAAACTCAGATTCATAAAGAGTTTGATGACAAGTCTTTGGTAACTGATGAATACACGATCAAGAAGCCACCAACGCCTTACCATGACTTTGTTGGTAGTGATTGGGTTCCTAACAAAGAGAAGGCGTTGAACGCAAAGCGAGCAGAAATAAACAATTGGCGCGCTGCTTTAGAAGGTCAAGAGACTCAAACTGTTGTAGCCATTGATGGTGAGTGGGATGCAGGGCCTAGTGCTCGTTTACGCATCGATTCAACGCTACTGACAGCTGTGATGCCGCCATACTGGACAGATGCTAACAATGTAGATCATGAAGGTATGACACTTGAAGAGTTGAAGCAGGTGAAGATTGCTATCAGTGAGCTTGGTTTTGCTATCCACGATAGACAACGCACTATGAAGAAAGAAGTGGAAGCACTAACAGACTTCGATGAAATTCTTAACTACCCAGTTGGCTGGCCACAAAGTTAAACATTCTTTAAACGCTATTTAAGCCTAGTATTTTGAGCATTTACATTTGTGCGCAATTTGCTAGGCTTTGTTGTTCATATCGCGAGGCGCGCTACAACGTGCCAGTTCATAATACGCAGCTAGGACATCAAAGCTTTTCAGAATCGACTTTTTCATGGTCATTAGAACACCGAATTTTAATAGCCTTTTATCATAAAAAAGAAGGCTATCATTCCTATCTGATCTAGGTTAAAGCCCCGCACCGTAAGGAAAATGACTCGCTTCGATACCTTTAAATACTGAGTTTGCTAGCACATACAAAATTATGCAAACTGACTAATGACACATCACTTTTTAACTTCAATATACAACCGCCGGCGCTGGCGTTTTCCCGTATTTGAAGAGAATAATTATGAGTGATACAACAAAAAACAAACCACTACCTTCCTTTATCGAAGAACGCTTGAATTTCTATATTCAAGACCTCATTACCCAGAACCAAAGCCAAAAGCACTTGGTATTGGGTAAACGACCTCAGCGCAATGCCGTCGTGATGCAGAGCAATGATTACTTAGCACTGTCACACAACAAACCGATCCAAGACGCCCATCAAGCAGCGATTATTGAACACGATGACAACGTAGTGATGTCTGCAATTTTTTTACAAGATGAAGAGTCTAAACCTGCGTTTGAAACCGAGCTCGCGAACTATGTCGGAATGGAGAGCTGTTTGCTTTCTCAGTCAGGTTGGGCGGCCAATATTGGACTATTACAAACCATCTGCCCGCCGGACACATCGGTGTATATCGACTTTTTTGCCCATATGTCGCTATGGGAAGGCATTCGTGCCGCTGGCGGCATCGCCCACCCGTTTATGCATAACAATATGAATCACCTGCGTAAACAGTTAGAGCGCCACGGCTCAGGCGTTATTGTGGTCGATTCGGTTTACAGTACCATTGGGACCATCGCCCCACTACGCGACATCTACGAAATGGCGCAAGAGTTTGATTGTGCCGTCGTCGTTGATGAATCGCATTCATTGGGCACGCATGGGGAAAATGGTGCCGGCATAGTTCACGCATTGGGCCTTACAAAGCAAGTCGACTTCATCACCGTAAGTTTGGCTAAAACCTTTGCTTATCGTGCAGGCGCGATCCTTGGACCAAAACTACTTTCAGAAACCTTACCGTTTGTTGCTTATCCCGCGATTTTCAGCTCGACCGTGTTACCACAAGAGGTGGTCCGTTTAGAGAAAACATTAGAGGTAATCAAAAGTGCAGATGATAAACGACAGGCTCTGTTCCAGCGTGCTAAATCGTTGACTACGGGTCTAAAACGAATTGGCTTTAATATCCGCAGCGAGTCTCAAATTGTGGCATTAGAATGTGGTAGTGAAAGAAACACTGAACGTGTTCGCGATTTCCTCGAAGAACGGAATGTGTTCGGTGCGGTGTTCTGCCGCCCCGCTACGGGCAAGAACAAGAACATCATCCGATTTTCAGTGAATGCCGATATGACACCACGAGACATTGACCATGTGCTCACCGTTTGTCACGAAGCGTACCATCACCCAGAGTTAGAGTTCGTATAACACTGTACACACCAATTCTATAACTAACACAAACGGCAGGACTGAATAGACGCTATCATGTCGCGATACAAAAAGAGCCCAGCGAATTGCTGAGCTCTTTCTTGTGTTCATCTATTCATCTAGTTCAGCTGGATAACCGGACGGTACAACAAATCAAATCCAGTGTGCAATTTTATCGAACAGTCGGGTTTTATCTGCTGGCTTCACAATAAAATCTGACATGCCTGACGATTCCATTTTTTCCAATGTCACTGGGGAACTGTCGCCTGTGTGAGCAATAATCGGCACTGTAGAGTATTCTTTGGCAGCACTACGGATTCGACGAGAAGCTTCAATACCATCCATAATTGGCATCTCGATATCCATCAGAATCAAATCAACATCCTCGGTATCCAAAGCATCTAACGCTTGTTGGCCATCTTCTTTCTGTACAACGTCAAAGCCCTGTTTTTCCAATAACATTGCGGTAAAACGGCGCAAAGATTCGTTGTCATCCACCACCATTATCGTACGTTTATTAGTCGCATCTAGTGGTTTCACAGCAACCGATGGCAACACGTAATTAGAATCGAAAAGTAAGCGCTCGATGGTGGCTTTGGTATTCAGTAGCCAAACTTGTGTTTCCACCCAAATCGGTTCAAAAGCAACGTTACGAACACGCTTAATGGGATGATGCTCATACAAATAGATGATTCTCGCTTCAGTGAACGATAGCAAAGATTCAATTCTATCGAGGTAATTGGCTCTTAAATCTAAGCTCTCCATATCAACGAAAATCAAGTCGAACTCAAATTGATATTCCTTATTTTTAAGTGCTGATACAACGTCTAATACGGTGAGGTCAAACCCCATAGAACGTGATGTCTCAGTAATTTTATCAGAGAGTACTTTCTGGTCACTCACCATCAACACTGTCTTTAGCTTAGTGAGCTCACTCTTAATTTCGTTCACAGAGTGAGAAGTCAAAGATGGAAAAGTCATCGTGAACTGCGTCCACTGTTCCACCTCAGACTTACACTTAATCTCTCCACCAAACGACCGCATTACTTTCTGACAAAATGGCAAACCTAAGCCGTAGTTACCTGATTGGCCGGTGGTGTAAAAATCCTGGAAAATACGTCGAATGACATCGTTTGAAATACCAGCTCCGTTATCGGTAACCATAATTTGATTGGTCACGTCATCACTGCACATGGTGACATGAATATGAAAATCTTCAGGGCTGCGATGATGGAATGCGTTCTTGAACAAGTTATACATCACGTACTTCAACAAGGTATCACTGCCCAAGAAATCAAAGTTGCTTTGTACATCTAAAGAGATCGCTGATTTATCAGCTGAGCGCTTATAGTTAAAGCTATCTATAGCCCCTTCAACCACCGCTTGAGCTGAATGTTTCTTGAACGTAGAACGAGATACTCGGTTTTCATCAATTGAAGTCAATAGAAGATCAATCGTCTCGTTACCTGAGTGAATAATCTCCATCGCTTCATCACCCACTTCACGTAACTGTATAACTTCTTCATTGCTCAAAGCGTATTGCCCTTGGTGGCCACCACTTTTCGGATTCGGCAATATGGACTGCATAACATCAATAGAAGTCAGTAAACCACTTAGTGGGTTTCTCATCTCATGCGCGATACCGGCCCCAAAAGATTTCGCCAATGACACCTTATTCTCATGTTCCACCTGATTACGGAAGTAAAATAAGTTACCGAACAAATAGATAAATAAGAAGATTGGCACATGCGTCCAATCCATAGTGAGCTCTAAGTAGAAGCCTTGTGCCACCCATGCACACAAGGTAGCAATCCCTATCCCGGCGAAGGTTTGTGCAAACATCACTCGGGTGACGTGAACTAATAGAATATGGAGGAAAATAGCCGACATGAAAGACATAACCCATACGTTGGACCAGTTATTCATCAGCAGCATGTAAAAGAAAAAACACGGTAAGCAGAGGGTAATAGCGACTTGATAATAAGCCGGAAGGTACTTTCGCCAATCAAATGGAATACGATTACGAACAACAATCCCAAGGAACAATACCGAGCAAAACAGACGCACGGCTAAATTTTCATAGGGTTGCGGAAACAAGAATTCCCATACAATGTAGTAAGCAGGGAAACCGACAAAGCCCATCCAACCCACAAGGGTTAGGTTAGGTTCTGCGTACTGATAAACTTTACGAATCGCGTTCATACAAATACTTTATTTACTAAGCCCTAACGTTTACAAAGTCTAAAATTTGATGTTGGTTCTTATGTTTTCCGCTGAGTATATTACACATCACCTCAGAGCAGTGAGCTTTCAATCAAATATGTATCAACGCTTTTGATTTTATTATGACTTAGATGAATAAAGTCTCGGTTTCATACTTTAACTCAGACAACATCCCTAAGTGATTCAGATTTATACGCTCACGCCTACACCAATAACGCGCCTTAGCAAGTGCTGCGCCTCTTCGTTTGCATTATGTCACTGTAACGCGATGCATCTTTCTTGGAGTATCGCCGTAATCAATCACCGCGTAATGTTGCGTTACCCTATTGTCCCAAATAGCCATTGATTCCCTGTCCCATTTGAAACGGACTTGAAACTCAGGGCGTCGTGCAATTTCAAACAGTTGGTTAAGTAAAATATCACTCTCTTGTCGGTCAAGTTCGTTGATATAACGGGTAAACTGCTCATTGATATAAAGTGTTTCTTTACCGGTTTCCGGATGGCTCTGAACAACAGGATGAATTACAGGTGGATTTTGCTGCGCGGTTTTAAGTAGTGATTTGTGCCAATCAAGCTCTATCTGATCTGGCTCAACTCCCTCGAAAGCCACCAGCGAATGAGTCGCAGACAACCCTCTCAATTTTGCTTTCATGTCTTCATCTAATGACTCGAAAACCGCAGTCATCGAACACCAAATCGTATCCCCACCGGTGCTTGGAATATGTTGAGCATGCAACAAAGAAGCTTTCGATGGCACGTTGCGCCAGGTTAGATCCGTATGCCAATAGCTTTCCATGGGTGCATTACCACGGGTTGTTTCGATGACACTCACCTGAGGTGCGCTTTCGACGCGAGGAAAGAAGGGATGCGCAAGCTCGAGCTGTCCAAATCGCTCTGCAATCATCAAGTGTTGTTCTGGTGAGAGTACTTGATCACCTAGGAAGATGACTTGATGGGTAATCAGCGCCTGATAAACCTCATCGAGCTCAGTCACACTGCATGTGGCGAGATCGACTCCATGGATTCGCGCACCGATATGAGGGGTAACTTGTTCTATTTTCAACATACTTTTTCTTTTTGGTTTTCTCTAAGTTGAGTTGGAGACTGAGACTGAGACTGAGACTGAGAGGAATAGCCTGTTATTAAACCGGACAAATACAACATTTCTTTCAACACTGTACGTTCCAAAAGAAAGTCTCACTTTAATAAGAACAAGGCCATCTAAAAAAAGAGCCCCTAAATAGGCGCTCTTTTCGTTTTTTGATACTTCCTGTATCCATAGACAAGTCCAATCTGTAGTACTTTCACTGAAAGCCAGATCATCGATATCTCCAGTTGTGTATCAACTTAAATGTAACACAATCTCCAGGATTTTCTAAAACACAACAGAGATAATGAGTTTAGTCCCACTGCATCTCACCACTCAGCACTTGTTCGATGCCATCAATAAAGAGGAAAACTTGCCATTAGTAAAACTGATGCTGAATTAAAATCATTAATTTTACTTAACTGCCAGTTACTTCTATCGTGACTGCATGCATCTTCAATAAACTTATTAACGCTGGGAAACTGACTATGACTGCCATTACCGATCTAGACCTTCTACTGAAATCCATGTCACCAGAATTAATCGACGGTAACTATGTTTTTTGCACTGTCGACGGAGCGCTAGCAGACTATGTTCAGCTCAATCCAATCTCGACTTTTCGTGAAAAAGAAGGTTTAACACTGGTTCTGGAAGAAGACGTTGCGACCAAAGCTCAGCTAAACTTCGACGCTGTGTTTAGCCTGATCACTTTATCGGTACATTCGAGCCTTGAAGCGGTTGGATTGACGGCTGCTTTTGCGACAAAGCTTGGCTCATACGGCATTAGCGCTAACGTTGTTGCAGGCTACTATCACGACCATATCTTCGTTCAGAAAGACAAAGCTGAAGCCGCAATGAGTGCGCTAAGAGAATTTTCAGAAGTAGATTAGTAAAGAATTCTATTGTTCACAGACGCAAAAAAAGCGACGTAATCTACGTCGCTTTGGCTTATTGCTTAACAATCACTCACTGATCAGGCATCAGTGAGTGACACAGTTAAGCAAGCTTAAAAGTCGCCACTTTGTCACTTAAACCAGCGGCTTGGCTCTTAAGTTCGTTCGACTCAGTTAAGCTGTCCTGTGCGCCCACAACTAAGTGG
The DNA here is from genome assembly GCF_041439695.1 of Vibrio sp. FF266. Taxonomy (NCBI): domain Bacteria; kingdom Pseudomonadati; phylum Pseudomonadota; class Gammaproteobacteria; order Vibrionales; family Vibrionaceae; genus Vibrio; species Vibrio sp. FF266. Next base: position 50,251 of record NZ_JBGOOO010000028.1, on the reverse strand, counting down.
TCCGTAACATCTTTAATGGTCGTAATGTTCTGAGTAATTTCACCCGTCACGTGCGTTTGCTCTTCTGCTGCGGTAGCAATTTGAGTCGCCATATCACTAATCAAAGCCACCGCTGTGTTGATCTCTTCTAGCGCATGTGAAGCTCGGTCGGCATCTTCGACGGAATGTATTGCCAGTTTCGAGCTGCTCTCCATAAGATCAACCGCTTGAGCCGTTGTGCGTTGTAAAACATCAATCGTTGACTTTATCTCTTCTGTTGAAGAGTGAGTTCGTTGAGAAAGCACACGTACTTCATCTGCAACTACAGCAAAACCACGACCTTGTTCACCAGCACGCGCCGCTTCAATAGCAGCATTCAAAGCAAGCAAGTTAGTTTGCTCTGCAATACCTTGAATCGTAGCAAGTACCGTCGAAATCTCTTGAGCATGCTTGTTTAGCTCGCTGATCACGTTGCCCGCCTCGTTCACTTCATTGGCGAGGTTATTGATAGAACCTTTAGTATCGACAACCAGGGCGTGACCGCTATTAGTGCTTGTCGCAGAGTCTTGTGCCGCTTTTGCGGTTTGCTCAGCATGCGATGCAATTTCTTGCGTTGCACTCGCCATTTCCGTTACAGCCGTCGCCACCATGGTGATCTCTTGCTGTTGATGATTAAGCTCGTCCACCGAACGATTCGCTCGCTGAGTACTTTTCTCTGACTGGCTGTTAAGCTGCTCTGATTGCCCACGAATATGACCAATCAACTGCTGTAAACTTCCTACAAAAGTGTTGAAGTTCTGTGCTAGTTCTCCTACTTCGTCTTGGTTCTCAACATGAATACGCTGAGTTAAATCACCACTACCATTAGCGATCTGCGCCAATGCTTGAGACACATGGTTCAACGGACGGAACAGAATAGTACACAGCAGGTTAAACAATATGGTACATACAATCACAACCAACAGTGTCACCAACACTTGACCGATCACCGCATCAAATAACGGTGCAACCAAAGAGTCATGATTAACAACACTGATAGTAATCAGGCTTGTACCATCAATCGCACGTGCGTACAGAACATAGTCGCTGCCATTTAACTCGATAGCCGTGTCTTTACCGCTAGTCAGTGCCTTCTGTACATCAGAAAAATCTAGCCCTAGCGAGCTAATGTTCTCATTCAGCAACTTTGTATCAGCGTGCGTGTAAACCGTGCCTTTGTTGGTCGCGATAAACATGTAGCCTTCGCCTGGAAGAATCACTTTTTCAAGGCTGTTTAGAATGTCGGTAATTTCTACATCAGCACCTAAAACGACCTGCTGGCCATGCAGTTGCATTGCAGTACCCAACGACACAACGTTCGCCCCAGTTGCCGCGGCAACCGTTGGGTTATCCATGAACACCTTACTTGGGTTCGCAACCGCATTGGTGTACCAACCCCATACGCGTGGATCATCATTGCCCGGTGGCAACACTACGCCATTCGCATTTTTTTGCGAGCCATCAGGGAACGCTAAGAACACATTATCAAACGAGCCTGAATCACGAACCTGCTTCAGGTGAGTGACCAAGCTTTCTTGTTGTGACTCCTTCGAAAGTGAAGTAAGCGCACGCTCTTTGGATAAGATCCAATCCGATACATATTGATTGTAAGAAGCTGACGCACCTTCTAAGCGCTGTTCAACTTCAATATCCAACCGTTGCAATGAAGCACGAAAAGACAATACCTCGACCAAAATCCCCCCCAGGATAATGGCCATGCTAGCAGAGATCGCCAGCTTATTTTTAAGCGAGAGTTTCTTGAACATAGGAAACCTATAATTTGGAAGTAAAAACCGCGGTGACAAATTTGTCACCAACACAGTTTGCAAGCACCATTTATTTTACGCTTTAAAATAAATTAATAAACCATCCAAGGTTAATATCAGCAATATATGTGAGTAGGGGCACGCATAGCGAGACATTCACCAAGTAAATTATTGATTGCATGAGAAATTATACCGAACGGCCTGTTGGAGGATAATTAAGTTAAATACGCTCAACATAGCGTTGTTACCTAGACGAAAAAATAGAAAAGGACCCAACACATAACGTTCAGCCCTTTATTTCTCGTCATTTAAACCCAACGGCATTCTTATTTCCATCAGATCAATATTTATATTCGATTACTTAGATTTCACCGAAGTTGGGGTTAGTTAATAATCGCTTTAATTACTTTACTAACTATTAGTTTTGTCAGTTATTGTATTTTCACTTACCCAATACTAACTCAACAACCAACGACTACTAGTTGTTCGTCACAGAAAGTTTGTAGCCCAAATGTTGAACATTCACATCAGCGTAGCCTAGAGCAACGGCATAGTCTGCTGCGTTTGTGAAAGCAGAAAACATGATTGAAACGGCTAGTGTTATAAACACACTCATTTTCATATTTTGTTCCTTTTTGGCTAAATAGTTTTAACTGGTTAAATGGGGTTAGTTAGTTAATTGAGCGAACTGAATGTTATTACCAACGTGAGCGATATGAACGATGGCAGCTTTTGCAAGTCGCCTGCGCTGCTTTTAATCCTGATTCTACCAGTGATACATCACCTTGTTGGCTACCTTGATAGAGTTCTTGGAACCCTTGATTCATTTGACTTAGTAGTCGTTCGAATTTTTCAGGCTCACTCCACACACTCTCTTTAGCTTTACTTCCCTCTTGGCTGCCCACCGGAAATGACGTCAGTAACAATTCGCTATGAGCTGTTAACTCTAAACTCGTTTCTTCTAATACCTGCCAACTCGTATCGTTGCCATCTAATAAGTCTTTGGCTTGCTCAATCAAGGTTTCAACTTGTGTAAATGCGTATTGGCGCTGTTCAATTTGGTTCGAATGATCTTGTGATGCCCAAGCGTGGGTACTAAGTAAAACGGTTGTAGTGCACAGTAGGCTCACCAATCTCTTGTGAATCATTCTCTTGTTCATATTGATCTCTCCTCGCTTCATATAGCTTTTGTTGTCTGGTTTCGATACAGACATCGATGATTCGTTTCGGTGTTCCGTTTTGCTCTGATGTCTGTGTTTCTTTGACGCCTGTGTTTCCTTGATAAAGTCAATTTACACAGCAATAGTTGCAATTGCAACTATTGCTGTGTGAATTACTGTAAAGCGAACAGAGATTAAATAAACAAAAGAGAGAGTGAAACTATGAAGATTTGGGATCTATCAACTCGCCTATACCATTGGACGCAAGCGGCGCTTTTCATGGGGTTAATGGCATCGGGCATTTCAGGTAATGGACCCCACGTTCAACTTGGGCTAGCACTTATGACATTAATCGTTTGGCGATTGGTCTGGGGTTGGGTGGGTAGCGAAACGAGCCGGTTCAGACAGTTTTTACGATCACCTAAATCAGTAGTTCGTTATTTATTAGGAAAAGAAAAAGAAAAGCCAGGCCATAATCCTGCTGGCGGTTGGATGGTTGTTACACTGTTATCAGCTTTAACTATTCAGTGTGTTTCTGGTTTAGCCTTAGCAGGGCTTCTTGATCACTTACCCTATGCAAATATCTGGTTGAATGACTCCGTATTTTCATCATTAGAAAACATTCACCTCACTATGATAAAAGTACTTCCAACTCTGATTGCGGTACACGTCCTTGCCGTTTTGTTCTATAAATTACGCTCAAAACCATTAACTTGGGCAATGGTCACTGGCTTCCAAAGAAAAATCGAACTTAATGGCAGTGTTGCGTTTGTTTCTCAATGGCGTGCGTTAGGCGTACTAGCTTTAGCGGCGCTGCTCATCATTATGCTGACAGTGTTGGCGTAAATTAATAGGTTTGACGAGTATAAAACCGGATGTACAAAAGGGGTAAGCCGACGACTTCTAAAAATCGTCTCGCGAATAGAGCGCGACTAACCAAAATCTAACGTCAGCAACAATCGCGTCTCGTTAGATGAAGTTACGGGTGAGCAATGCACCAGACCCGCGTTTTCGTTGCCACTCCATCGCTCCCCTTTAAGCAATGCCACATCACCACTCGAAAGTTGCTCGATATCCGACTCATGACTGTACAAGCCTGACTCTGAATCTGGCTTTCCGTTACTCCCTCTTCCTAGCTTCGTACGGTCGACCAAGTCGTTTGGCAGCCATTGAGTGGCAACACCATGATAGGTAGTCACTAAACGGCAAGGGACTTGGTCAACATGGAAGCGTGGACACATCGCTTTATTCAGAACCGCTAAACGGAGCCCTACTTCTTCAAGATCAAACAAACAACAGAACATATCCACCAGCTCTACCATGTTTTCTAGTAGTGCTTTAGATGCGGTTTCGTCGGTAGCAAACTCCAATTTCTCATAGGCGTTGTCTGGAGACAGGCTCATAGATTTACTGAAGTTTGGATTCAAGGCGATAAATTCACTGATTGCCATTGTTAAATCTTCATCAAATGTACGCTGCCAAATCGCAATATTGACATTGCTTTGATAGATGTCTGCCAGCACCGTTGGCTGCTCAGAAGCGCTATAGCATGGAGCATGATTCGCATGAACCTTGATACTTGCAGCAGAACCAATGTTAAGTGGCTGATTATTATCGGTTGTCACAGGTTTCGTTAACACGGCATTCATTACGTCATCTCCTTGATACATGCTTGTTGTTTTCCTCTTACCGATACGAACGTTATTCTCAGTAAGAGTGATATTTTGGTTATGTTATAACATAACCAAGATATCACAAGCAACTTGGCATACATGTTTCCAATTATATGGATATGCGTTTGCAGCCTTAGGTAACTTGATGAATGTGGATCACTGCAGAAAAACGCGAAAGCTTAGCTATGGCGTTCATATAAATTGACTCAGCAAGCAACGGCTTTCACACCATAAGCCCCAAGTTAATCGAGAACTCAGACACGAAAGTGTTGAATTACGCGTTCTATAAGTTCAGAGATGTCGTTGATGTCACATGTCGTTACACAGCATGACGTCTTAAGGCTTTACATCTTGAGCGAGGTAAACAACAATCCCTGAGAATAAATCCATAACATAATGTATTTAGAAATTATGAGCAGCACAGAAAACAAAAAATCGAGTCCTCTTTTCGAAGTCGTATTTAACGTCTTTCTTCCTTCATTCATCTTAATGAAGTTCAGTGGAGAGGAACACCTAGGAACTGGCTTAGCACTACTTGTCGCGCTTGCCTTCCCTATTGCTTACGGTGGTATGGAGTTAGTCCGCAACAAGAAGTTTAACTTCATCGCGGCACTTGGCTTTGTCAGCGTATTATTAACCGGCGGTATCGGCTTCTTCGAACTTGATACTCGTTGGTTAGCATTAAAAGAAGCATTAATACCCGGCCTAATTGGTTTAGCGGTTCTTGGCTCAACCTTCACTCGCTACCCGTTTATCCAAAAAGTTATCTTCACGCCTGCACTGTTAAACATATCTCTAATCGAAGAGCGTTTAAGAGAGTTTGGTAACCAAGCAGAGTTTAATCGTTGCCTAATGAAGTCAAACTACCTATTCGCTAGTACCTTCGCATTTTCTTCTGCGATGAACTACTTTCTAGCGACTTGGATTGTGACTAGCCCAGCAGGTACTGCAGCTTTTAATGAAGAATTGGGTAAGTTGACACTTTACAGCTACCCGGCCATCGCTATACCAAGTATGTTGATGATGTTAGGTATCTTCTACTACATTTGGCGCCAAGTTCGCTCGATGACTTCGCTAAAAACGGAACAGATCTTTATTACTAAATAATTTTCGTTGCGTTAGCTCCGAGTACAAAACCGCTTCAAATACTCGATTGCTTTAAAAAACAGATTGCTTCAAAAAAGCATGAGCCCAGCACACACGCTGGGCTTTTTTGTCTGTTCTACATACAGCAAAATATTAACTTTCAATTGATATCATGAATTAATTTAAACAAAACGATGTTCATTTTCATGACTCACTGTCCATAACTGGCCGAAAACAAGTAATAGTCAATGATTTGCATTGAATGAGGCGTGATATGTTTTTATAATCAACTTCGTTTGTTACTTTACAAAGTTCAATCCTAGCAATGACATAACTTCAGTTCATATTGGTCATATTTAACCAATAGTTTGCAAAAACCAAACGCCAGACGAACTCGACAAGGAATTTAAAACATGAACAAATCTCAATTAGTTGAACACATCGCAACTTCTGCTGACATCTCAAAAGAGCAAGCAGGCACAGCACTCAATGCACTCGTTGAAGGCATCTCGACTACGCTTGCTAATGGCGACGATGTATCTATCCTTGGATTTGGTAGCTTTAAAGTGAATAGCCGCGCTGCTCGCACTGGTCGCAATCCAAGAACTGGAGAAGAGATTCAAATCTCAGCGTCAAAAACACCAGCATTTAAAGCAGGTAAAGCACTAAAAGAGACATGCAACCTGTAAGATAGAAAATACAAGGAAGGTTACCGATGACAACTAAGGAAAAAACAAAAACGAGCCGCAGTAAAAAAGCCGGCAAGTCAACCAAAGCACAAGCTGAAGGGCCTAAGGCTCGTCAACGCATTGAAGAGCTTCTCGAAGAGCGTGAATTAGCCAAACTGTTAGAGCTTTAGTTTGTATTCGAGCTGTAATTAAAGATTTACATGATGGTTTGTTGTCATTCAAATGCCACTGCAGATTTGCGGTGGCATTTTAGTTTGAAGAACAAGCCCTAGCGCATCACTCTTCTTCCCCCTTTCAATCCCCTCTTCACTTTTAATCCCCCTCGCTTTCAAAAACGAAACTTTAGCTTACTGGCTTTAAGCTGATATCGCGTTGACGACCAAGCTTGAGAAGCGCATGATTTTATTTCGAGCAGAATAGTTTTTTGGCCGTGTAACCCACCCCATAATTGTTTCTGTGCAACGTACCCTATTGAACGGCAGGTCACATGAATAAAATTGTTATGTTAGTAATGGGGCTGCTTTTTACCAGTCGATTGTTCGCTAGTATTGTGCCGCATGTTAGTCAACTTGAGCATGATGCACCTATTCTACTTCGCTCAGCGTTGATCGTAGGTGTTTCGGCTTATGCCGTCTGGACAGCGTTCAAATACTTCAAAAAGAACAAAGCTTCTAGTTCAGATCAAATCTAGGCGGTGCTGACATGAACTGACTCTTTGCCGACGAACATAACTTCCCGCACTGCGTAATTTGGCTTTCGAGGAAATAAAGATTACGTCTGCTTTTCACCCATTGAGCGCGAATTTCGAGTTCCTGACCAATGGCGATTGGATGGTGAAAGCGAGAAGTTAAACTCACCGTCATCGCATTGATATTGTTATGGAACAAGCAATACAACATCGCGCTGTCGTGTAACGCAGTAACAATACCCCCCTGCATAATACCGTCGTAGCCCTCAGCTTTATCTGTTGGTACAATCTTGGCTATAGCTTCATACTTAGCTAAATTTTCATGCTTAACTGGCGTTTCATGCTTAGCTAGCGTTTCGTACTGAGCCAAAGTCTCACCTTCGCCAATAGCTTCAAAACAAATGGGACTGTCTGCGAAAAAACCTTGGCTGCACACTTGGCAACGCCGATGGTTGTGAGGAATGAAAACCTTCATACTTACCCTTATTCCTGTGTACCCTTAGATTCCTAGAGATTGATATGGCTCGACCAAAAAAACATCGTCAATTATGTACCCGTGCGGCTTACTCATGCTTTAAGCCTAATGGCGTTCCTATGGACGAGCTTCATAAAGAAGAATTGCTATTAGAAGAGTTAGAAGCCTTACGCTTGGCTGATCAAGAAGGATTGAGCCAGCTTGAAGCCGCCGAGCAGATGCAGGTGTCTCGCCAAACGTTCGGCAACATCATTAAGCGAGCACGTACCAAAGTCGCCAAGTGCATCGTCAACGGCCATGCGTTGGTGATTCAAGGCAGTTAATTCACGTGTTAGCCAGAAGTTATTTAACTCAGCGAGCGAGAACTCTTGATACTTAACTTGATACTTAGCTTGATGGCTCAGTAATCTGATACAACTTTCGACTTTGCCCTTCACACACATCCTTGCAATTGCATTCGCGCTCAATATCTAACTGCGCAAGCCCTCCACAGCTGCCTTTGATTGGCTTGCGAGAAAAAATTACACCTATCGCCATCAACGCGACAATTCCGACAAACCCCAATAGCGTCAACAAGAAGGTCATCTTCGGAACCCTCGAATACTCCCTAAGTGATTCGGCTGTGCCATCAGAATCGCGGCGTCTTTCTTGCACCCTTCCTCACCGCACCCTTTCTTACTACTCCCTTTATTGCTGCACCCTCTCTGACTGTGCCCTTTTTTACTGTGACAAACGTTGCGAGGCTCCCGACCGTAATCTAAATCGGTCACTTCCCGTAGATTGTCGAAATCCAAAGTCCCGATTTCTGCCTTACCTGTTGATGCCAAGACTCTAATATCGTGGTTGAACAAGTGCGCTAGCATCTTCTTCCCTATGTGACGGACGACTACAGATTTCACATCGTAAGAACGGAGGACAGAGATCCATTGCTTCTTTTTATTGCAAGCGGTGTCGGAATCAACCAAAGGAACAATCTGCTTTATTTGTTGTTGCTCATCGACAATCGCGATCTGTGGAGAACGGGCAAAATGGTTGCCGACATGAAGGTCACGACAAGGTATTGCGTATAACATAGTAACTTCCTGTTATTGATAATCAGGAATTCAGAATACGCCCCATTACTGGCATATGCCAATAACTATCGTATGAGAAATAAGATTTACAGAATGGATACTTAAGTTAAGAAGTAAATCCTCAACAACATCATTTAACACCAATTGAAATAACAACTGACTCTGGCATGAACAAGCGCATTCAGTATTATTGATTTACAAAAGGGAATGAAACCGCTAAGACAAACCAGCGTGAAGCGATATAATGCGCCTCAACAAAGAACTACAAAGTAGCCACACATGCCTAAAGATCCCGGTTTCACCACAGAATACATCCTCGACAAAACGTTTTTCGCAGAGTGTTATGATCAAACGAGCCTTCCGACGCAATTTCCAAAAGCCTATTTAAAGGCATTTTTGTTTCTTATTTTTGGTTGGGTTCTATTGGAGTTTGAACTGTTACCTAGTGGCTACGTAGGCTGGTTTTTTATCGTTTTGAGTGTGATTGAAGCGTTCAGTGTATATTGCAAGAGAACCTGGTGGTTATGGCGACAAAAAATCAGCTCAGGTGCTGGAAGCAAAGTGGTCTTTTCAGGGGATACTGATGGTGTGAGTTATAAAAACCGTAAAGCCACCAATACTATCGCTTGGCGTGACATCGACCAACTTGAACAGACCGATCTCGGCTTTATCCTTCATATTGGAAAGCAGCGCCAATATGTGAGTAAATCTTGTTTAAGCGATGAAGCCATTGCCTTCATGATTGAACAACACGAAGTTTCCAAAACATCCAAAGCTTCCTAAGCTTTCTATGCAAATTAGCATCAATTAATGCCTGCCAACTTGGTGGGCATTTTTACATCACCCTAAGTGTCATGACTGGACTACAACAATGGCCACCGTATACCAAATAAGTGATTGTCACCTTTCCTTAATAACTCAGCTTACTGAGTAAGTTGCTCAAACTTCGGTAAACTCTTCACAAACATCTGATGCACATCCATGTAGGTTTGCATATAAATTTCATCGATACTGTCACCACAGGGGAAACTAGATGAGAAGTCGAGATGTTTACGGTCAACCGACAATTTGGCGGCTTCGACAATATGAGCGATGAACATTCGCGGATCTTCCAAGCCGATAGAGATACGCATTGTGGTCGGTTTGATATCGGCTTCATTGAGCGCTTCATCACTGAGTTCTGAATGTGTGGTCAGTGCCGGACACAAAGCCACGGTATTGGTTTGCCCTAAACTTACTTGCATGCCGATTGCTGGCTCAAGCATGTCGAAGAACTGTTTGAATCCATCTCGATTGATTGGCGGACGATCGCCGTTACCTTCCATATCGATAGTGAAAAGCGCCGCTGGCAGTCCCAAGTACATGTTGTTCTGGCAGTGTTCATAGTTATCGTTGTCTGGCAGAGCTGGACATGAGACATTGATGTCTGGGTGAGCATCAAAGATCTTTGCCAGAGTCAGTGTATTAATCGTTTTCTGCACCACTCGCATCTCATACGTTTTCATGCCGTTAAGCACTTCAAACGCTTTGTCTGCATCTAGGAATGCGCCCTTAATGTAGTACACATTCCAAAACAGCGTTTCGTTCCATGGGATTTTGGCCTCATCACCGTTGGGCTTGGTGAAAGTGACCTCCTCTCCTTTTGGAATAAACATGGTCTCGTTGCGGCCAATCACAACTCCAGCAGTTGTGGTGCCAGAACCCGCCAGTTCTTTGGTGTAAGAGTGAATAACATAATCGGGTCTTTCCATCACATCATCACGTTTCAGTACTGGGTGTAATAAAGGCGTGCCCACTGTCGAGTCAACAATCACATCCCAACCACGAGAGTGACCTGCTTTACTGATACTAGCAACATCTAACACGTATCCATGCGGGTTACACGGTGACTCTAGGTAGACGTAGATTTTCTTACCCGCAGCGATTCGATCCGCGTATTTATCGGCAACCTCATCAAGTCGCGTCGCAAACTCATCCCCGGAGTAACCATCCACCCACTCTACCGCGACATTCAGGTTCGAAGGCTTGCCAAACCAATCTTCCAACAGTTGGTAAGAACCGCCGTAGATATTGCGTGAAGCTAAGACAATGTCTTCATACCCAAGTAGATGGCTCAACAACCCATCAATAGCGGCCATCCCCGAGTTAAAGTTCCATGCGAGGTACTCATTGGCTCTAGAGCCTGCCTCAATATCAACCATGTGGTTAGCCAGTGAAATCGATGTTGGGTTAAGCAGTCGAGAGTAAATATCGTGCAGCGGCTCCTTACCATTAAACGCATCTTCAATCCATTCTGTACACGCAAACAAATAGGTCGCGGTACGTGTAATCACAGGGCTCGCAGAGAAAATAGCAGCGACATTATCGAAGATAGGATACGCACCTTTGGATGCAAAATTACCATTATTGGTGGCAATAGACTGGTAAGTGGCGCGCATTGGGTTTTGCAGATTGTCGAGGATCTTAGCGATCTGGAATGACAAAAAACGTTTGGCGTTAAACCAAGCGATTCGGTCGCTCTTATCGAGCTCTGAAAGGCCATCAACCGTCAATGCCCAAAGATCGTGTGTCTTGGTATTGGCTTTGTACAGTGTCGTCGCCAGTTCGATAAGCGTGACGCCGTAATCACTGTTTGGGTCGATACCAAAATGCTTGGCTTGCTCAATGGCAAGGGCTTCTGCTTGTTCGTGTTTGGTAGTTTTACGCAGCGGGCTAAGTTGAGTTGAAGTATTCATAGTTCCTAAGTCATTCCATGCTGGTTGTGCCTCCTTTAATTTTAGTTTTGTGCAGATGCTAAAAATTGCTATTTACGAAGTAAGACATACACTTTGAGCAATAATATTGCCAAACTAAGTTCAATATTGATGGAATATGCCAATGGATGAGATCGATAAGAAATTACTGGCTGAACTGCAAAGCAACGCCCGCCTGACTAATCAAGAGTTAGCCGATCGCGTGGCACTGTCGCCCTCTCCTTGCTTACGCCGAGTTCGAGCGTTAGAGAAACAAGGGATTATTCGCGGCTATCACGCCAGTGTTGACCAAGAAGCGTGTGGCCTGCCAGTCAATGTGTTTGTGTTGGTGAAACTTGAAAAGCCGACAGAAGAGAACATGCGAGACTTTGAACAGCACATCGAAGTGATTGATGAAGTGTTAGAGTGCTTTTTAATGACAGGCAATCACGACTACCTATTGCATGTAGTCAGCGAGTCGCTAAAAAGCTACGAGCAGTTTATCCGCAAGCAATTAACCCGCCTGCCCAATATTGCTTCGATTGAATCCAGCTTCGCCTTCGGTCAGGTAAAAACAAAGACCAAGCTGCCAGTCAGGTAAATGAGTGTCGCGATAATTTGGGTTTAAAGACCTCTAGATCATTATCGGCACATATAGAGCTCTGTCCATTGCTACTGACTCAGTGCCACCTAATTTCCGCGCCTAAGCCATTGAGTTAATCGCTTGGGTCAACGTTTATTAACCAGTCTTGGTTGCTTCCAGTATATTGAGATGCCCTAGGTCTCATTGTCGTGAATTCGGTTTTCGATATCCCGAAATTTCCTTTATTTTCAAAGCTGTTTTGTTATATTCATGTGAAACATTACTAATATAAGAAATGGCTTAAATGATAAAACAAAGTTGTACTTTTTTAACGTCACTGTCGCTGCTGCTATCCGCTAGCACTTTTGCATACGATCTTGAGATAGAAGCTTTTGAAGGCGAAGAACTCGCACTTTTAAAGAACGCAGAAACGTCTAGCGATAACGAATTGCTAATGCAGGCTGCTAACCTTTTAATTGAAGATTCAATGTATGAAGAGAACTTACAACGCGGATATGAGTACATGAATCAAGTAGCTGAATCTGGTGAGGTAAAAGCGATGATTACCTTGGCAGATAATTATTACTACGAAGAGCAATACGAAAAAGCACTGGCTTGGTACCACAAAGCTGAAACCAGCAAAGACCCTTATGTGCTCTACTCATTAGGCGTAATGTATTTTGATGGTGAAGGTACACCTATCGACCTAAAGAAAGGCAACGATTATTACCTAGCTTCTGCAAAAGCGGGGTATTCTGACGCTATGTATCAACTCGCATTTTCATACGATGAAGGTCAAGGCGTCACTCAAGACTTCTCCAAATCTGCGTATTGGTTTGAGCAATCGGCTAACTTAGGCGATGCAAGTGCTATGTACAATTTGGGGATTTCTTACCTAAATGGACAAGGCGTTGAAAAGAGTTGCTCTAAAGCGATGCAATTATTTAGCAAAGCCATTGAAGAAGATGAACATACACTTTCTTATGTGAAGATGGGTGATATTTACTCTTCTACGCGTTACAAAAAACCGTGTGGTTTCAAAACTACAGACGCAAAAAAAGCATTAGAGTATTACACTCACGCCGCAATGCAGGGCAACGATTATGGTCAATATTCCGTTGGTTACGCCTACCGTAATGGTCACGGTACATGGAGCGATTTTGTTAAAGCGCTAGCATGGTTTGAAGTCGCGCAGGAATACGGAAACTCGGATGCAGAGAAAGAGATAATCGACGTGAAACAGTACATGTCGAAAGAAAACATTGCCGCAGCTGCGCAGCTTAAAGACTCTTTAATCGAAGATATCTGGTAAGGATAGTAACGACTCTAATTGTCATGGACTAGAACACTTCTATCCAATTACCCGTTAGAGATCGGTTTATTGTAACAGCCTCAAAACTAAGGCCTCACACACACGAGGCCTTAGTTTTATCTATCGAAAGGTTGTCCCCCGACTCCACCAACTTAGCCGCTTTCATCAACTTTTCATTAAACTGCTTTGGTTGCTCTAGCATATGGACATAGCCTGAACCTTCAACGTAGCTAGTAATCAATGGCCTTGACAGAGATTAGTAGGATGAAAACTTTGAAAAGGTACTGCATAACGTGCCGACACATCATAGCGTCCAGACAAATGCTGAGTGACTAAATACTGACGTTGCTCCTCATTATAAAAGTGTTGTGTTGCTTCTAGTTCAATAGCATCTCCATCCCCAGCACAAATGAAATAGTCGTCGTCCATATCTCGAAATGCTATTGGGGTTTCATCTACCAATCCATATCTATCGGTCATCTTTCTTGACCTCCAAATATCTTTAAATGTACCTAGCTCAAAGCGTTTTAAATTTCGCCATTGTACGAACATATAAGTGTCTTGCGAGGGAATCGATGGAATGTCATTCATTGCCTCGTTCGGGCTTTTACAAGTATCAAACAAAACCACAGAATTGTTCTCAACTCTAAATGGCAATCTATCTTCATCTTGTATATAAGAATCCACGTTCCTTTTGAACCAAGAATCACCCTCTGGGCTGAGATAGAAAGAAGGAGACTTTAGGTAAGACCCAAATTCGTCAGTTTTACTTGCGTCAACAATTTCATAAACAGGATTATCATGAAGTGAGTCATAGCTCGCACTATAATCGAACTCAATTTTAAACAAAAAATCTTCCATCTCGGGTTTAGTAAGAGACGTGAAAGCTTTATCGACCGACGCTTTGATTTTCTCAATGGATTTGGGTTGAGTGAGGTAAATAGGAATGAGTCCGTGTCCAGTAATGTCTAATTTACTCGGTGCTATCGTGGTGTTGGGAGGCGGAACACTGCCTATCCCTGTAAAGTTAAGCAAATTAATCACAAGGTCTGAGGCCGATAAAATATAGTCACTGTCTGGGCTAAGGGTTGGGGAAGCGGGAGCGATGTGAACAACGTGAATGTTATCGGCACTGTAACCGTATTGGGACGTAACATGCTTATATGATTCGTTTACCCATAAGTTCCCTTGTGAATGAGCGATGTAAATGAGCTTTTTTCCTTTCCACGTAAGAGAGTCATTTAAAAGATGATGCTGCATTCTAGTCTGGCTAGTTTCGGGGGCATCAACAAGTGAAGCTAATTCTTTTAAAAATGTCGTGATAGTTGCATTGATGGTTTGGTTTGTGAAGTCGAGAACAAACCCAGCAAACCAAACAAAAGTAGCGCTGATTTTTTGGATGATAGCGCTGTTTTGCCTACCGCTTACGATGTCCCAAAAGGCCTCCCACCGGTCGAATTGTTTCTGCTCTAACTCGGAAGTTCTTTGGTCAAAGGTTTCAGCAAAATCAGCCAGTACGTTAAGGCCACTTCCTTCAATATAAGAATCGTTATAGAAAAGCTGGTATTCGACAGACTCACTTTTGTATTGGCTGATACCTAGAGTGGCTTTGATCTTCTTTTGTCCCCTTTTAGCTTGTTCTTTGGTTGTTGCTACCCCATTAAAAAAGGCGATAGTGTAACCTTCTATTTTGCATGAGTTAGCGATTGCATTGAATGGCAGTAAAACCACTAATATGAGTAATATTGTTTGCCTATTCACAATATTTTTCCTCAGCAGGAAGGAGTGTACTTACAGATCCATCTTGTAAATGATTATAAGCTAAGTACGCCATAGTACGAGCTTTGGTGTTGTAGGTGAGAGATGTGATTGTGTTGGAGGTGTTTATGCCGTCATCAATATCAATTCCTACAAACTCTTCACAGGCGAGGACTTCGTCGTACTTGTATGAAATTTCGAGGGCTTTTTTGATGTTAGCATGGGTCTTCTGTGAAAAATCGTGATAGAGATTTTCTTGTGTGTAACGGGCGTTTTGTTTTAAGGCTTTTCGGACTGGCTCGGTCACTTCTAGCGCATCGATAAACGCCTCAATGTCGTCGCGGATACCATCATTGTTTGCATCAGTACCAGTAAGAGAATCGCTGCGGTCGAGCATGGGTTCAAAACGCTCATATAGCAGCCTAAACTGGTCATCAATTGTCTCTTGTGCCTTTAACTCTGCGGTTAGTTCAGGTGTTTTCTCTATGTTTGATATGACAATCGGTTGTTCCACTCCATTTTCAATTGCCTTATTAGATCCTTTACATCCTACAATTAACATCACCGATAAAGTGCAAACTAACAAATTTTTCATTTTTGTTTCCCTAGTATTTCAAATAGACACCAGAGAATACGGACAAATTAACTCACTGAATAATAAAGAGTTTGCATAGGGGCATAACAAACAAAAATAGGAAATTAGATGTTGTTACCCTCCGCCTTTTCTGTGTTTCAAAAGAGGGTTAAAATATCAATTAAGGGGGAGATTTGAACGGGGTGACTAGCTTATTCACAATATTTTGCCTCAACAGGAAGGAGTGTACTTACAGATCCATCTTGTAAATGATTATAAGCTAAGTACGCCATAGTACGAGCTTTGATGTTATAGGTTAGAGCTGTAATTGTGTTGGAGGTGTTTATCCTGTCATCCACATCAATACCAACAAATTCCTTACAAGCAATGACTTTGCCGTATTTATCTGAAATATATAGAGCTTTTTTGATATTAGCGTCGGTCTTTTGTGAAAAATCGTGATAGAGGTTTTCTTGTGTGTAATGGGCATTTTGCTTTAAGGCTTTTCGGACTGGCTCGGTCACTTCTAACGCATCAATAAACGCCTCAATGTCATCGCGGATACCATCATTGTTTTCATCAGTACCAGTGAGAGAGTCGCTGCGGTCAAGCATGGATTCAAAACGCTCATATAGAAGCCTAAGTTGATCATCAATGGTCGGCTGTGCCTTTAATTCTGCAATTAGTTCCGGTGTTTTCTCTATGTGAGAGATGACACTCGGTTGTTCCACTACAGTTACGTTTGGCTCATTCGATTCTTTGCACCCCGCAATTAACATCACGGCTAATGCGCAGACTAACCCATTTTTCATTTCTGTATCCCCTAGTATTTCAAATAGTTACCAGAGAATACGGACAAATTAACTCACTGAATAATAAAGAGTTTGCATAGGGGCATAACAAACAAAAATAGGAAATTAGATGTTGTTACCCTCAATCTTTTCTGTGTTTCAAAAGAGGGGAAAAATATCAATTAAGGGGGATATTTGAACGGGGGTTGGCAGTATATTATCACGAGCTTCTGGCCAAGTTATTTCGCTCGCTAAACAACACATAAAAAAGGCCTCGCACACGCGAGGCCTTAGTTTTATGTACAGAGCAATTTATCCATAACTAATTAACCTATTAGCTAATCAACCGCTCCAAACCAACTGAATTATATTCAGTCCATTCGGGTAATGAAGGTTTGTTCGTCATCGACAAAAGCCACATAGTCGCCGTGATAAATAAACACTCGACCTCGCCCTTCAACGATACACGCAAGCTGTGGGTTCAAATCTTCTTCAAGATCTTTACTTTGATAGGTGCCGGTATCGGTGATCACACCGCGGAGTGTAGGTAAAAATCCATAGCTGCGCTTGGCTTGCTCAATCAGGCTCAATTCGCTGGCGGTCGAGAAGTAAGATGGGATTGGGCCTGCATCTTCGATAAACATAGTTTTCAGTTCTTCAAAAGCTGTAATCACCAGCCAGTCGATGCCGTTAACGTGATGGATAAACATTGTTTATAAATACCTAGATTCTCGATAATTCTGATGCGGGGATTCTATCACTATCAGACGCGATTTGTGGCAGAACCGTATTTTCTTTTATCTTCCTGTCTCTAAGAGGATACATAGCTGATCTTCCTCGCGAGTTTGACGTATAGGCTCCTTAAAAGGAAGGAAAACTATGGCCAACGTCTACGTCAGCATCGGAAGCAACATTAACCGCGAACACCACGTCACAGAGTCTCTCAAAGCATTGAATGACCGCTTTGCACCGCTGCACATTTCTAATTTCTACGATTGCGAGCCTGTCGGTTTCGAGGGGGACAACTTCCTAAACCTAGTCGTTGGGTTTGAATGTAACCTCCCTGTCGCCGAACTGGTTCAGGTTCTACATCAAATCGAAGCAAAGAATGATCGCAAGCGTCAGACCAAAGCCTATGCTTCACGCACGATGGATATCGACATCCTTCTTTATGGTAATCAAGTCGGCATTATTGATGGCGTAGAGCTGCCTAGAGGCGAAATCACCGAGTACGCATTTGTGCTCAGGCCGTTAGTTGATGTTGCCGCACGAGAACGTCACCCCACTCTAGACATCTCATATCAGCAGCTCTGGGAAAGCTTCGATCAGTTAAGTCAGAAAACCGAACCCATCCCGTTCGAGCTCAGTTTCACTTAGCCTTTCCATGACTGAAAAAAGAACGACTGCAACAGGAACAATTGCGAAAGTAACAATTGTGAAAGGAACAACTGAACTCTTAATCACCTGAGGTTTACTGATCTTTTCTCAAAACAAGCACGTAACTGACTTCACTATCTAAGGATTGGACACTGTTATGAATCACAACGCCATTATCACCATTACAAACCTGAGACTAAGAACCTTCATCGGCTTCAACGAAGAAGAAAAGTCTAAGCAGCAAGACATCGTTATCAACGCAGAAATCCACTACCCCGCTAACAACCTTTGTCTCTCAGATGATGTGGAGAACGCACTTAACTACAAAAACATCTGCAAGAAGATCATTCAACATGTCGAATCCGGAAGGTTTCTGCTTTTGGAAAAGCTAACCAGTGACGTTCTCGGCATTTGTATCGACCATCCATGGGTCAAATACGCTCAAGTGAGAATCGACAAACCTCATGCGCTACGTTTTGCTGACTCTGTTTCGCTCACTCTGAGCTATGAAGCAGACAACGACAATAATTCATAAGGAGTGCGTCATGCTGAATACAGAAGCCGAAAAAGTAAGAGAAGCTTTGCTCGCAAGAGGACTTGAAACTCCAATGACAGAGAGCGAAATGAACCCCAACCAGAAGTACAACCGCATCAAAGGACTGTTGACGGAAGTGGTCAGTACGCTTGGACTGGATTTAACCGATGACAGCCTTGCTGAAACACCTCATCGCATTGCAAAGATGTACGTCCATGAGATATTTTCAGGGCTCGATTACGATAACTTCCCGAAAATCAGTGTTATAGAAAACAAAATGTCGGTTGATGAAATGGTCAAGGTATCGGATATCGATTTAACGTCGACGTGCGAACACCACTTCATTACCATCGATGGTTTAGCGGAAGTGGCTTATATACCTGAAAACAAGATTCTTGGGCTGTCTAAAATAAACCGTATCGTTCGATTCTTTGCTCAGCGTCCTCAGGTACAAGAACGCCTTACTCAGCAAATCCTAGTCGCGATACAGACTCTAGTAGAGACAGAAAACGTGGCCGTGACGATTAAAGCCACGCACTATTGCGTTAAATCCAGAGGCGTCATGGATGCAAACTCTGAAACCTCAACAACCGCTCTCGGTGGTATTTTCAAAACTAACCCTCAAACCAGAGCTGAGTTTTTACGATGAGTGAAACGATATTGATAACCGGCGTGGGAAAGCGACTCGGATTCGCATTGGCGCAGCAACTTATAGCGGATGGATACGAAGTGGTTGGCACTTACCGCAGCGACTATCCTCAACTGCAACTGTTGCGCGACAGTGGAGCCGACTTGCAGCAAGTAGACTTTTATCAACAAAGCAGCTTAGAGGGCTTTCTTGATTATGTTGGTCAAGAATATAAGACACTTCGAGCCGTCATACATAACGCTTCAGACTGGAAACCTGAGAACAAGACAAACCCCAGTGACAATGCATCCCAAATCATGCACCAGATGATGACGATTCACGCTACCGTGCCTTATCTGTTCAACTTAACACTCAAAGACCAATTGATGTCTGGCGATAAAACCTCAGACATCATCCACATCAGTGACTACGTTGCAGAAAAAGGCAGTAAAAAACACATCGCTTACGCGGCCAGTAAAGCGGCGCTCAATAACCTGACTTTGTCGTTTTCTGCGATGCTGGCTCCCAAGGTGAAAGTAAATACCCTCTCTCCAGCCATGATTAAGTTTAATGAGCATGACGATGAGGCATACAAAACCAAAGCGCTGAAGAAAGCTCTGATTCCCACAGAAGCGGGCTTTGAGGAAATAATCGATGGCATCAAGTTTGTGTTGGCCAGTCACTACATGACAGGAAGAACTTTGCACCTTGATGGCGGCAGACATTTGAAGTAATGCGCTTACATTGTCTGCTACCTAAAACTGCTGCTATATAGCGAATGCGGTTAACTAGAAACCGTTATAAGCTAGAAATTCTTATAACCTAGAAACTGCTATAAGACTGAGGAAGGCGAGTCTCTTCATCCCAGCCTAACAACTCAATATTGATCAATGACTTGCGCTTCTCATTACACAGTGAAGCGATATTGATAATAGGAAGCTGGCTACGAAACTGCGCGGTGAGGATGACCTTTTTATTTTGACTCAGGCTGTCTCGGCATTGCGCCAAAACCGCTTCAGTATCTAGCTGATGTGCGCTCTCGATAATCTGAATATCAGCGTTCTCTTGATAGCACTCTATCAGCCAAGATACGGCAGCCACTTCTGAGCTGGTAATCACGATGACATCTTTTGTTGCCATAAGCTCGTGGAGTTCAAGCTCTTTTAGTTCAGTTTCCATAAATACTCTCATTCAGCAGCAAATACATTAAAGTCGATTGCCCAATTTAGCCTGTGCCAAATGGTAGCCTCTATCTATCATCTCTTGTGAACGATCAAACTCTAAGGTGCCACAAGCATTGCGTGGGATCTCAAGCGTAATATCGGCGGGATAAGCGGCCAATTTTTGGCGAGCGATGGTCGATTGCATCGCATCAAACGCTTGGTTGGCAATGTCGTAGGCTGCAAAGTTAAAGCTCATTTTACTTTTTACACTGCTACCTAGATTATCGATAAAGTGAACAACCTTCTCATGCAAATTGCTCTCTTTGGTAGGTAGGGAAACCGGTATCACTTCCTGTTGAAGCATCTCAGGTTCACCACCTAAGTTCACAGCCAGAGTAAAGTCTGTCTTATCACTAAAGGTAGGCGCAATCGGTACGGGATTGAGCACTCCGCCATCAATCAGCACTTCGCCATTAATCACATGAGGCGTGAAGAACAGTGGTAAAGAGATAGAGGCGCGAATGGCGTCAAACAGAGAACCGGATTGCAGCCAAACCTCTTTTTCATCGGCGACGTTAGCGGCAACCGCGGTATAAGGGATAGGCAGTTCTTCAATTGAAATCTCACCGATCAGCCCACGCAGCGTTTCGATGATCTTGTCCCCTTTGAAGATACCGCTCGATTGCCATGAAAAGTCCAACATCATCGCCATATCCGATTGGTCGATACTGGTGACCCACTCTTCAAATTCATCCAACTTACCCGCCGCATAGACACCACCGATAAGTGCGCCAATTGAACAACCAGAGATGGATTTTATCTGGTAGCCATGCTCAATTAACCAACGGATGATTCCAACGTGAACCAAGCCTCTTGCGCCACCACTGCCAAGTACCAACGAGATCGTTTTTTCCATCGTACTCATCCTTTAATTCATTAGCTCTTCAAAGCTTTGGGCAAAAATTATATCACTTCGTGTCAGTGTAAGCTGTGTAATGCTTTGAAAACTGCACCACCTGCGTGCCTAAATGTGTCGCGGATTGAGATCGGGCAGCTTAAGTTGATTGCTGAAACTCATAGACTTTAGACTACCGCACTAAACTAAAAGTGAGTCATTCCAGCAAGCCTAAGCGCGACTAGGAATCTGCTTTCCGTTAGCGCTTGATACAAAAAAGTCGCCCACTTGAAAGCGAGCGACCTCTTGTTGTTCATTGTGTTTTTGAGCTCATTCTGTAAGTGAGAACAAAGAATTACAACACGCGTAAGCACTCTTCTGGCGACAAGCTCAAGAGCGTATTGGCGAAGTTAATCTTCTCATCACGCCATCTCAATGCTGCCTCTCGACCTTCTTGTGCGTGTCTGTCGGCCTCAAAATAGCTTTTTCTTGGAAGCCCGTCTGCTGGCGTCATCACCATAGACTGTTCATTCAAGCGAAGCGTAAACAAGAACTGACCACGTTGTCCGGTTTGCGCTGCAGGGTGATGCAATGTGGTATCACAGCAATAGCGCCTATCACGCAGTGCGCGGCATGTGTACTCAAAAGCATCTTGAGCACCACGTCCAGGGAACGCGGTATAAACACTGATGCCATCACGTTGCAAAGACTGCTCACCCGCCGCGAGTTGCACCGCATGTTGGATCATCCTAAAGCCCAGAACCACGCCACCAATGCTGTTCAATCCACTGTATTGAATAGCGCCTTCTAAGCTCAGATGAAGTTTGTCTTCCCCTTCATAGAGAAAGAGATCAGGCGATGCCCAATCGCTTTTTGGAATAAGCAGTTGAGTAATATCCGAGTGTTCCATGTTGGTCTCCGCAACAATGAGTGTGTTTGAGCCCATAAAATATCGTAATGAGAATTATTATCAATAGCTTTAACCAAAAACGTTACCCCAGAAAGCACTCATCGATGGACGTTATCTGATGCTTTAACGCCAAGCATTTCTTGTTAGATATTCGTTTATGACCCATAAATTCATCGCCTACCAATAAACAGACACATGCTATCTACAGGGTCTAATACTAGTCGTCCGACTCTACGACTAATGTCTAACCGACTGAGTCTATTTGTTTTTTTTGGTTTGGTATAAGGTACTAACAACTAAATGTTAATGAATTTTTAATGATAAGTTGACGCATTGTTTTCACTTCATGCCGTGAGTCAACAACGTTTGTTGGAATAACACACCTCAGAGTGTGAACGAAAGGAATCAAAATGAGCACTACTTTAGAGTCCGCACATATACAAACAGAGAAGCCTCAAGTCCATGAGGATGAACTCACCTATGAACAACAACATAAACCAAGATCGGAATTTGATTCCCGAGAACAGTATCTAGAACACGAATTGCAAATCATGTCGCCTAAGCGCTGGCGTCCAAATTTGCCGTTTAAAGATTATCGATTTGAGATAGAAGACGCCATCCCAGCGATGGCGGCGACCATTGGTAAAGTGGTTATGGTGGGCGCTATTGCAGCCACCTTTGCTGGGGCTCTCGGATTAAATGAAGACTTCATTCTAGAAAACGTTCGTTATGAACTCCTCATCGCCTCTGTTTTCATTATTATTTTCTCTGGCTTCCTGTTGCCGACCGCGAACCTCGCAGGTACACACGGCCCACTCATTCCTTTAATTCCGATTGTGGTTGCAGCAGGCGGACACCCTATGGCGTTTGGATTGCTGATTGGCGCTTTTGGCCTAATCTTAGCCATCAGTAAAGGTGGCAGTATGTTGGCCAACCTCACCAGTAAAGGCGTATGTGGCGGATTATTGCTCTACCTTGGCTTTGTTGGAACCGCTTCTCAAGTGAAAAAGCTGTTCGCTTGGGCTGAAGGAATTGGCATGAGCCACATCGCGTTTGTCGTCATCTTTTGCACCATTATCTTGTACGCGTTATTGGAACACTTCCGCAAACGTTGGTTAGCCGTACCTCTTAGTTGTTTACTGGGTGGTACGATTGCATTTGCCATGGGTGCCCCATTCGCTTTCCACACTGAGCCAGGCTTACCTAACATGAACCCTATGTATTGGTGGGGAGAAGATACAGGCTGGATGCTTGGCCTACCAACGATTGAACATTTCATGGTGGTATTGCCGTTTGCAATTCTAGCCGTGGCGATGTGGTCGCCAGATTTCTTAGGCCATCAAGTATTTCAAAAGATCAGCTATCCAGAGCGTACCGAAAAAGTACACATGAATATTGATGACACGATGACCACTGCTTCAATTCGTCAAACGTTCGGCTCTCTGCTCGGCGGTACTAACTTTACGTCTTCATGGGGTACTTATATCGTACCGGCGGCGATTGCTAAACGCCCTATTCCTGCCGGCGCATTGCTCACAGCTCTGTTCTGTATCATCGCCGCAGTTTGGGGTTACCCAATGGATTTAGCTATCTGGCAACCTGTATTGTGTGTAGCACTGATTGTTGGGGTATTTGTGCCATTGCTAGAAGCTGGAATGGAAATGACGCGTGAAGGGAAAACCACACAATCAGCAGCGATTGTTGTATTTTCTTCAGCGCTCGTTAACCCTGCATTTGGTTGGGCCCTCACCATGCTGTTGGATAACTTAGGCTTAGTCGGTTGTAAAGAACGCAGTAGTGAACTGAGTAAAATGAGCCGTTGGGTGTTGCCTGGTATTATGTTTATTGTACTAAGTGGTGTAATGGCGTTGGTTGGTCTTCTACCGGGAATTCCAGCGATTATCCCAAGCTTTCGTTAAGCTCGATTAATATTTAGTTTTAGCTGGAACACAAAAAGGCCTCGCACACGCGAGGTCTTGTTTTATCTGCGTTCCAACGAACAAGCAGCTAACAATTGACGATGGCAAACCAAATCAACTAGAGAGCCATTCATCCAATATTGCGATGAATTGGGGGTTGATGAGATAACCGATGGAAGCGTGCGGATTGCTTTTTTCGTTACGAATATTGAGATTATAAATTGGGTGGATATCTTTCATTCCACCGGGTATCAGATCCAGTTTGAGCATATCTTTGAAGTCATTTTTAATTTTGCTGTCATGAGAGATAAAATCATCTTCTGCCGATATGTTTATCCATTGCTGAATGTTTAAAGGGTACTTCTTCTCATCTTTCAAGCGGCTCCCTTTTAGCCTATCTTTTACGTTTTCATCGCCTAACGGTGACCCGAGCGTAAGCAATAAGTTGACCTTCTTATCCGCGCCATAGTCGTGTCTATACTCTCCGTAATGAGACAGCTTCCATAACACGTCATAACTGATCATCGACCCGAGACTGTGCGATACAATCATCACATCATCTTGATTATCAAGCGCTTCCTTCAGTTCAACCATCAGCCTATGCCTAACATCGCTTCCATAATAAGTATCTTCATACCAATAATGCGCCATATCCGGCGCAACCTTCGTTATGAGTGTCTCAGCCACACCCAGCTTTCCAAACAGCGATGAAAAAGTATCTGCTAACGCCTCTTTTAGAAAACCAACTTTAGATACCTTGTTATACGTTGTTTTATTGAACTGGCTTGTCTTGTACTTTTTGAGTTCAGACAGCGCTTGTTGTCGACTTGCAGGGTCTTCCGTTGGTTTATCTAACAATGTGTTTGATAGTTCTCCGTAATAGACAAACCGTTTATCGACATCTTTAAAAGCTTGTAATGAACTTGAGTCTCCACAATCTCGCTGCAAGCCATGCTCTATAGCCTCGTACCAGAGTGCTTGAAGGGAATCTTTATCGGGCTTTTGAGCGCGACCATGAATGAATATTATTTTCTTAGCCATAATAGGACGTCCTAAACACATAGTTAAAGTGATTATCAGTAGAAAGCACCACTAGATTTGGTCAGCCCTTACTAATCACAGTGGTGCTAATTACGTATCTAGGAGTGGTTGATAGAGCATTTATATAACTATGAGGCACAAGTTTAAGGACCATAAACGAATGAACGATGCGATCATTACTCGCAAATTGAAATGAATGTAGCTAGCAAAACCTCCGACCAACAAAAAAGCCCCGCAATCGCGAGGCCTTAGTTTTACCTATCTAACGGCTAACTACCCTTTAATAACTACAGCGCCCTACTTCACTGACTCCACCGCTTTCATCAACATTGTGGAATGGGTCTAGTAGACCAAAACCTCCCCCTCTAGCTCCCCCTCTAGCTCCCCCTCGGATGAAGTGAAACGATCTCTTTAGGTTAAAGTACGAGGGGGAGAACATTCTTTGTCGCTGAACATACAGCTGCACATGTAGCGATCGGTATTCAGTTCCTCCCCTTTCCCATTACCAACAAGAGATTGGAGATGTAAACCAAGGGGAGGTTAGGAGGGGATTGTTAGCCTATTGTCACGTGCATCTGCCCTAGTCGTTTCGGAAGCTGTACAGCACATAAGAAAGCCCTCACCCACTTGGTTTACCAAAGCCTGCTGTCTAAGCTCCAGCCGTGAATGCAGATCAGTACTGTATCCCCGCTCCCACTTTTGCCATACGCGATTTGTTCGCCATCGTGAGATCTC
Source organism: Vibrio sp. FF266 (assembly GCF_041439695.1). Classification (NCBI taxonomy): domain Bacteria; kingdom Pseudomonadati; phylum Pseudomonadota; class Gammaproteobacteria; order Vibrionales; family Vibrionaceae; genus Vibrio; species Vibrio sp. FF266. Next base: position 24,670 of record NZ_JBGOOO010000028.1, on the reverse strand, counting down.
GCAATACCGTACTTAACCGTTGAATCCTGAGCCATGGCACTCATGCTACTAAGTACCATGAATACCAAGAGTGTGATGTTTAGGATTAAACGTTTCATAGGGTCTCTCTACTTACTTTAGAGGGAACACAGAAAGCGCCCCTCTCAATCAATATAGACACAATAAAGTGTGAAGTTATAGACAGGTCAATGATTGCTCTTAAAAAATGAAATCGAGGTTGACTCTGGAGACGCAAGGTCAACTTTGTTGTTTAGACACAGATGATGCAATGACCAAAAATCAATAATTTATAGATCAACAACCATACCCACCTGTTGTATCAGCATCATCACCATCTTTAGGTTGATGGAGGTTAAAAGCTGACGTAGAATAAAACTATCCTTTAGTGTTTAGACATTCAGTCTAGTCGGGCGATAAGCCAGACTCTAATTTATTGGGGAGTTCTGCGATTGCGGTGTAAATTTTATCCGCGTTCGCTCAACGAGTTCCTCGTTTCTCGGTCGCGGATAAAATCTACACCGCTGCCTTAAGTAAAGGATTTAAAGCACGATTAGTGTAAAACTAATCGTGCTTTATGCTTTAAATTCGTTATAGGAATTTAGTTTGACTATACGGTTATATAGAGCCTTTGAAGAAGATTTTGGTATCACTAGAGCCAGATTAACTACTTTTGCCAAGACTGCCCCCAAAAAATATAAAGTCTATACGATACCTAAGCGAAGTTCAGGTTATCGTGTAATCGCACACCCATCAAAATCACTCAAAGAAAAGCAAAAATTTTTAGTTGCATTTTTGTCTGATTTTTTTGTTTCTCATTCGAACTCATTTGCATACAAAAAAGGTGTAGGCATTAAAGATAATGCGCGTATGCATCTTGGCACTAAATATTTATTAAAAATGGACTTTAGTGATTTTTTTAATAGTATAACTGTTGATTTATTAGCTTTAGCTTGTGATGAAAATGGGATTAAAGTGTCATCTGCAGAGTTAAAGCTATTAGAAAGTCTATTATTTTGGAATAAGACTAAGACTATCCGAGGAAGCCAAAACTTAGTTCTGAGTGTTGGAGCTCCAACGTCACCGCTAGTCTCTAATTTTGTGATGTATAAATTTGATACTCTGATGTCAGACTACTGTAGTCAAAATGAAATAAATTATAGTCGATATGCCGATGACATTACTTTCTCGACAAATAAGAAAAATCATTTATTTCAAGTAACAAGAGTTGTAAAAGATATTCTTAGTGACCATTATTCAAATAAAATTACAGTTAATAATATTAAAACTGTATTTTCTTCAAAAGCACATAATCGACATGTGACTGGAATAACAATTACAAATAATAATAAATTATCTGTTGGTAGGGAAAGAAAAAGACTGATCTCGACACTAATTCATAAGTACACCATTGGAAGTATAGATATAGATGATACCGTATATTTACAAGGTTTACTTTCATTTGCTATACATGTTGAACCCGATTTTAGGGTAAAAATGAGCAACAAGTATGGGTTTGAAGTAATTAATACAATATTGAAATTAAGGGTTGAAAATGACAAGTAGTAAGAAAAAATCAGAATTGCAAAGAGACATACGAAGTGCAAAATCTGGGGACTTTGATTCAGCTCTTAAACTCATTAATTACTATTCTGATGGTAAGTTTATTGAAGCTAATGAAAAAGAATACCAACGGTATGAGAAAATTGCATTTAACTTATTTATCGACCAAAATATCAGAATAAACGAAGTTACTCTTGATAACTTCAGAGCCTTTGGTGACTTTAAGTTAAATCTACCAAATGAAAACCTGACCGTTATTATTGGTAATAATGGCGCTGGTAAAACGACAATTTTAGACTCCATTGCTATGAGTATGAGCTGGTTGCATAATCGAATTACTAAAAATGGTGGCAATGGAGATCTAATCGATAATCTTGATGTTAAATTAGGTGTTAATGCAGCATATTCATCAATTGTCTCTAAGTTTAAGTTAAATAAATCTGTGTCATTTGATATGGAACTAGCAATACCAGTTAAAGGTTCTGGGGCTAAAAAAAATAACATCATTGCAGATGTAACAAAAATAGGTAGTTTCTATAAAAAATCTAATGAAATTTATAATAAGTTTAACTTTCCTCTTTTGGCTTATTACACCGTAGACCGTTCGAATGCAGTATCTCGCAAAGATGTGGGTGCATATGATGAAACATCAGATATATCTGAATTAGATAAATTTGAGGGTTATCATAATTCATTAAACGGCAAGGCTGATTTTCAATCATTTTTCCGTTGGTATAAAAGATTAGATGATATTTCTAGTCGTAGAAAAAATAAAAAATCAGAATTAAATAAAGACGCTGATTTTAAAGCAAAATTGGAATTGATAGCAGAACACGATGAGACTGCTAGGGCGCTTCTGGAAAGTTTGATTAACAAAGAAAAAGCAGACAAAGCAGACAAAGCAGACAACAATGATACTGATGAAGCGATCCTACTTGATGTGGAAAGAATTAAGAAATTAATTAATGAAGTAATTGGTTACTTTATGGAAGGTTACGGTAACCTCGAAATACAAGTGGAACCATATTTAGGTATTACAGTTGAAAAAAATTCTGAAAAGTTGAACGTTCTTCAGTTATCTCAAGGTGAAAAGTCATTGCTAGCTTTAGTTGTGGATATAGCAAGAAGATTAATAATATTAAATCCTTCATTAGATAACCCTCTTGACGGAAGTGGTATTATTTTGATTGACGAATACGATATGCATATTCACCCGGCATGGCAGAGAACTTTAATTTCAGGTTTACCGAAAGCATTTAAGAACTGTCAGTTTATCATTACTACTCATTCCCCTCAGATGCTTGGGGAGGTTAAACCTGCTCAAGTGATTATTTTAGAAAGCGATGATGATAATAACATCTCTTATAGTAATCCTACTCAATCTTATGGTTTAACAAGTAATCAAATTTTAAAGTACATAATGACGCCAATTGGAGATGAAACCAATATAACAAGAAATAAGGATGTTGAAGAAAAAATCAATTATATAAATAAATTAATTGATGATGAAAAGTTTGATGATGCAAGTGATGAAATTGAAGCTCTTGAAAAAGAAGTGAACGGAACACTTCCAGAGTTAGTATCGGCTAAAATTGATATTGATCTTAATGGTTGGGACTAGGTAAGATGTACTTTATTAAAAAAGATAGAGAGCCTGATTCTCTGGCTGAGCACCGTTCAGGTGATGATGCTAGTTATGCTAACTTACCATCTAAAGCTAAAGAAGATATAAAAAATCAGTTGTTAGATGAACAAGGCAATACTTGTGCATATTGTATGCAGAGAATTAAGTTTGATTCTATGAAGGTTGAACACTGGTATCCCCAATCGGCAGATGATAACAAAACATCGACATTAAATTATAAAAACCTACTCGGATGTTGTGAAGGAAATACAAAGCCAGGTAATAAAGAAGATGTTCATACTTGTGATACCAAAAAAGCCAACAAGATAATAAAATTTTCTCCTTCTAATCCGTCACACAAGATTAATGATAAAATCATTTATTCAAGATCAGGAAAAATATCTTCAACCGATTTAGATTTTAATGAGCATATTAATAAAAATTTAAACCTAAATTTAAGTACAATGGTAGATAATAGAAGTGCTGCATTAGATAACATTAAAAAACAGCTAGCCAGTTTATCTGGAGATAGAAGATCTAAAGCTAAAATAGAGCTTCTTCTTGCCAAGATATCGAGTAAAAATAGAAGAAATAGTTATATCCCCTTTTATGGTGCCGCTATTGATTATTTAACAAAGAAATTAAGATAAAAAATCCAGATATATTAAGAACTCGAAAACAAAAAGGCCTCGCAATGCGAGGCCTTTAGTTTTTCTATCTTTCAGAAGAGATTAGTCGCGAAGTGCTGCGCCGAATTTCTCTGAGATTGAAGCTACGATAGCATCTACTGAACCAGCGATGTCTGCATCTTCAAGTGTGCGCTCTACAGACTGTAGGCTAAGTGCGATTGCTAGGCTCTTCTTACCTTCTTCAACGCCTTGACCAACGTATACGTCGAACAGTTTAGCGCCTGTTAGGAATTCGCCACCCGCTGCGATACACGCGTCTACGATGTCGCCAGAAGCAACTGCTTCGTCAACAACTACTGCGATATCACGACGGTTTGCAGGGAACTTAGATACAGCTACTGCTTCTGGAAGCACGCGAGTGTTGATAGCTGCCCATTCGATTTCGAATACGATAGTGCGGCCGTTAAGACCAAACTTACGCTCTAGTTCTGGGTGAACAGTACCAATGATACCCACTTCCCTTTCTGTTTCTAAACCAGCGTCTACTACGATAGCCGCAGTTTGACCTGGGTGAAGTGCTGGGTGCTTCGCTGCTTTGAAGCTGTATGCGATTTCGTTTGCAGAAAGCTCAAGAACGGCTTCTAGGTCACCTTTAAGATCGAAGAAATCTACAGTGTTAGTTGCAATGTCCCAGTGCTCTTCGCCACGAGTACCAGAGATAACGCCCGCAAGCATCATTTCTTGGCGCATGCCGTTTTCAGCTGTTGCTTCAGGGATGAAACGTAGGCCTGATTCGAATAGACGAACGCGAGACTGTTGACGCTTCTGGTTGTGAACAACTGTGTTTAGTAGACCTTGGATTAGGCCAAGACGCATTGCTGACATGTCCGCAGAGATTGGGAATGGCAGAATTAGCGGCTCAACACCAGGTACAACAAGTTTTTGCTGTTCTGGTTCTACGAAGCTGTATGTGATTGCTTCGTGGTAGCCACGGTCTACAAGAAGGTCACGAACGCGCTTAAGCGGTTGGTTAGCTTCTTTGTGGTCATTCATTTTAAGTGCCGCTTTAGGCGCTTGGTTTGGAATGTTATCGTAACCGTAGATACGACCTACTTCTTCAATTAGGTCTTGCTCGATTGCGATATCAAAGCGCCAAGATGGAGACGTTGCCGTCCAGCCAGCATCAGTGCTTTCAACTTCACAACCTAGGCGAGTAAGAATTTCCACTACGTCTGTAGATGGGATTTCGTGACCTAGTAGGCTGTCTAGCTTAGCGCGACGTAGAGCAACTACGTTTGCTTTAGGAAGATCAGCTTCAGATTCGCTGCCGTTTACTGGCGCAACTTCGCCACCACAGATTTCAACTAGAAGCTGTGTTGCACGCTCCATTGCTGCTGCTTGAAGTGTTGAATCAACACCACGTTCGAAACGTAGAGAAGAATCAGTGTGAAGACCGTAAGCACGTGCGCGACCACGGATGTGATCCGGTGCGAAGAATGCCGCTTCAAGAAGTACGTCTGTCGTTTCAGTAGTAACACCTGAATCTTGACCGCCAAAGATACCAGCGATTGCTAGTGCTTTGTTTTGGTCAGCGATAACAAGTGTGTTGCTGTTTAGTTCAGCTTCGTTGCCATCTAGAAGTGTTAGCTTTTCGCCCTGCTCTGCTAGACGAACCACGATACCGCCTTCGATCTTAGCTAGATCAAATGCGTGCATTGGTTGGCCTTGCTCTAGCATCACGTAGTTTGTGATGTCTACAACTGGGTCGATTGAACGGATACCACAACGGCGCAGTTTTTCTTGCATCCAGATTGGTGATTCCGCTTTCACGTTTACGTTCTTAACCACACGGCCAAGGTAACGTGGACAAGCATCAGTTGCTTTGATTTCAACAGATACTGTGTCTTCAATGCTTGTTGCAACAGCGTCAACTGTTGGCTCTGTAACGTCTGCGCGGTTTAGTACGCCAACTTCACGAGCAAGGCCACGGATGCTGAAGCAGTCTGCGCGGTTTGCTGTTAGGTCTACGTCGATAGTTACGTCGTTAAGCTCTAGAAGCTCACGTACGTCCATACCTAGCGTTGTGCCTTCTGGCAGCTCAAGGATGCCGTCTGACTCTACGTCGATACCTAGCTCAGAGAAAGAACAAAGCATGCCGTGCGATGGAACGCCACGTAGTTTTGCTTTCTTGATTTTGAAGTCACCAGGAAGTACTGCGCCAACTGTTGCTACTGCTACAGTTAGGCCAAGACGACAGTTAGATGCACCACAAACGATATCTAGCAGCTCTTTATTACCGTCTGCATCAACAGCGCCGATATCAATTTTTGTAACTTGTAGTTTGTCTGCGTCTGGGTGCTGACCGCACTCAACCACTTTACCTACTTTAACGCCGGTGAAAACACCCGCAACAGGTTCTACATCGTCAACTTCCAAACCAGCCATAGTGATTTGGTGAGCTAGCTCTTCGCTGTTAATTGCAGGTTTAACCCACTCGCGTAGCCAAGATTCACTGAATTTCATAGTTTTGACTGCCCCGGATTACTTGAATTGTTTAAGGAAACGAAGGTCGTTCTCGAAGAACGCACGAAGGTCATTTACGCCGTAACGAAGCATCGTTAGACGCTCTACACCCATACCGAATGCAAAACCAGAGTATTTCTCAGGGTCGATGCCAACAGAGCGAAGTACGTTAGGGTGAACCATGCCACAGCCTAGAACTTCTAGCCATTTGCCATCTTTACGTTTCACGTCAACTTCAGCTGAAGGCTCTGTGAACGGGAAGAATGAAGGACGGAAACGCACTTCAACTTCTTCTTCAAAGAAGTTACAAAGGAAATCGTTAAGAATGCCTTTAAGTTGTGCGAAGTTTACGTTCTCATCAACTAACATACCTTCCACTTGGTGGAACATTGGCGTGTGAGTTTGATCGTAGTCGTTACGGTAAACACGACCCGGAGCAATGAAGCGGAAAGGCGGTTTGCCGTTTTCCATCGTACGGATTTGAACACCAGAAGTGTGCGTACGTAGCATTAGATCAGGGTTGAAGAAGAAAGTATCGTGATCAGTACGAGCTGGGTGATCGTCTGCGATGTTTAGTGCATCAAAGTTGTGGAATGCATCTTCGATCTCAGGGCCAGACTCAGTGCTAAAGCCAAGCTCACCAAAGAACTGTTCGATACGCTCAACTGTACGAGTAACTGGGTGAAGACCACCGTTCTCAATGCGACGACCTGGTAGGCTCACATCGATAGTTTCTTCAGCTAGTTTCGCTTCAAGCTCTGCACGTTGTAGTGCGTCTTTGCGAGCTGCGATCGCTTGTTGAACAGCACCTTTCGCTTTGTTGATCTCTTGACCAGCAGTGCGACGCTCTTCAGGTGGAAGTTTACCTAGGCTTTGTAGTTGAAGAGTTAGTTCACCCTTCTTACCTAAATACTGAACTCGCACTTCATCAAGTGCGACTAACGAATCTGCTGTATCAATAGCAGTCGTTGCATTAGCAATGATCTCTTCTAGATGTTGCATCATTTCCTCATCTACCAGTTGGTAGTGTCCGTATCGGATGATTAGTTTTTTTAGATAGCTACACATAGTAATCAAACACGCATCCAATGCCAAATTGAATCGCTAAAAGAACAAGTTATTGACTAAAAACACGGCAAATTTAACGTTAGAAAACAGAATTTCATTGAAATCGGTGAAATCAAAGAGAAACCGATACAAAAACGTCACCAAGTGAGACAGTTTGATTACATTCACAGAACCTTGTTTGAGGCGTGATGTTAGGAAACGATCAGTAGAAGAGTGAGATTGAGAATTTAAACCAAGGAGCGAGGTTTAAGACCACCGCTCTTTGGTTTATTCGTAGAAAATCTGAATTTAAACTTAAAAATTGAAGCTAAAACATCAAGCCTTTAGAAGTAATACTCCAACGCTACCTCAACAAAATCATCCTTGCGAGCGAAGAACAGCAAATCCTCTGGGGTTTCGTTCTCAAACAACCAAGCGTTCAATCGCCACTTGAGATTATTGTTGATGCGGCTTGATGCTTCTAGCTTCGCGCTGTAGACATCGCTGTTATCTAAGTCTTGAGTAATGCCTGTAAGCACTTCGGTGCCGTCTTCATCATTCAAGGCGAAACGCGCCCCGAGGAACACATCGTTTTGGCCAATGGTTTGGGCGTTGTTTCCTCGGCTGTCATACAAGTATTCAGCGATAAAGCCGATGTCCCAATAGGATTCAAGCGCTCCAACCCAAGTATATTCGAAGCCTGTTGCTACGCCTGTGTGGTTGTCGTAGCTGTCGCGATAAATGCTTTCCAGCTTCCATAACCAGTCACCGATAATGCCTTGCACATCGAGCCCGAAGTGCTGCATTTGTGCGTAGTATGGCTTGAGTTGATTGCCTTGCACACGGTAATAAGGGTCGCGGTTTGTACCACCTAAGTAACTTAAACCGACGTCCCAATCGCCGTACATTTGGCTATAACGCAATGCCACATCGACGTGCTTTTCTTCTCTCGAAGATTCGTAAAGCGCATCATCCGAAACAGGTACCGTTGGCCTTAATCTGCCGTCTTCCCCAGCGAAGGTACGCTCACGAAAATACGGCAGTAGCATGGCGTCTATGGTTCCCCAGTCTTTTATCGAGGTGAAGTGCACCATTGGCTGACCCAGTTTCGATTCACCATCGACCGACTCTATGGCATCGGTTTGGTTTACCACATCCACCAAATGCGCCGATTCAGTCACACCCCAGAACACTTTGCCAACACCCGCTCGCAGTTCGTAGTCATCCCAATACGTGAGATACAGAGCTTCACGAACGTCGCCATGGGTTCGTTCATCGTCTTCGCTGTCTAGGCGGTAAAACGGCGTGAAGGTAAAGCTACCATTGCCCTCTTGTTGTTCCCAATAAAACTCTGGTTGTAACACCAGCGAGCTTTGCCCTTTATCTTGCCCTTGCAAGCCGTCGCTAAAGAACTGCCTGTGTTCAAGGTTAACCTGCCCTGCTAGCTCCGGGGTGACCTGTTCTACGAACTCAGAGCTAAATCCAGCCGCCACACATGGCAACGACACTTGCATGAGCCCGACTGTCGCTGCCAAGGTTAAAGATAACTGCGTTCCTGTTAACACAATCCTTTTCATATTCTTGCCTTACTTTGCACGTTTGAGTGTGTTTTTCTGGAAATCTTTGTCCTTAAGACCGGTCTGGAACGCTAAATCTGTCGTGGTTAATACCGTACTTTTGCCTGTTTGGTGGTTTTGCATCGACATGGTGTGTGCGCGCCAGTATTGGTTTAGGTATTGTTTGTAGTCTTGGAACGACAGGGTTTTGAGCAATGCGCCTTTACGGTCGTAAAACTCCACTTGAACTGGGCGGTAATATTGTTGGTCTAGCCATACCTTTTGCATGGTGTAGCCAGAGTTTTTATCGGTCGGTACTTGCTCTAATACAAAGGTATCCACGCCGTCCATTTTGGCGTCTTCAATGTAGTTGAAGGTGTACTTTCCTAACTCGAACGAGCTCAAATCTTCGTAAGCAAATTCACTGCCCATAAACGGGCCCGATTTGTTGCGTGAAGAGATGCGTTTTACACGTTTCAATGCAGGCAGATACAACCATTGGTCATCCGATTTAGTGATGTGTGAATGGTTCAAGAAAGCCGTGCCTTTTACGTCGCGTGGCTCATCAAAAATAGTCAGCCCTTTATCACCATCGTCATCCACTTCTAACGACTTCAATCGCATTAGGCGCGAGCTGCTTTCGCCTTGTTTGTTGCGAAGTAGCATTTCCATGGTCGCGACAGAATCGCCCCACCCCATATCAACGGCTTTGCGTTGCTCGGCGATTTCTAAGCCTTTCGCAGGGTCGGCTAACGCAGGGAAAGCCGTAAACGCGCCGATTGTTAACGAGCCAACGGTTAATGAGCTGACGGTAAATAATGTGGTAACGAATGATTGTTTAACGCTTTTCATAAATTTCTCCTTGAGTCAGCCCACCGCAGCAGGCTGACGATTCCTTATTTGGTTGAAGCAGACAGTTCAGCTGTTGGGCTAGGCTGCGACTTGATGTCTGGCTTTGATCCGTGCTGAGTTTTAACTGCATAGTGAGTCTGTTTGTCGAAGATCATCAGCAAGCTAGGTAGCAAGATGAAGTCGACTACTAGCGCAATGAAAATCACAATCGCGCTGAGCAAGCCCATATCGGAGTTGAGTCTGAAACTCGACATCGCCAGTACAGAGAAACCTGCCACAAGCACGACAGTGGTGATCCACAATGCGCGTCCAACGGTGTGGAAAGCGTAACGCACCGCTTCTTCTGCTGATTTTCCTTCCATTCTGGCGCGTTGGTATTTACTTAAGAAGTGCACCGCATCATCAACCACGATACCCAGTGTGAGCGTGACTACGACGGACAAACCCAAGTTGATTTCACCGGAGATAAGCGCCCACAAACCGAAACCAATAATAGCCGGGGCAATGTTTGGCACTAGGCTGATTATGCCTAAGCGAACCGAGCGCAATGCGAAGATCATCAGGCCAGAGATAAGCACTAAGGTGATAGGCAGAGTTGATAGCATGCTCGCCATGTTGGTTTCGCCTATGTGAGCAAACATCAGTGACGGACTCGATGCGACCACTTCATACTGAGGCGCGTTGGCTGCAAACCATGAGTAGATACGTTCTTCGAGTTCAACCAATTCCACGCTGCCTAGGTTGTCGACCGTGAGCACCATTTTGATCGATGACTTATCGACATTGATTTGGTTGTTCAAGTCCAAGCCGTACGGCAGAGACATCTCGTAAAGCAGTAGGTATTGCGCGGCAAGTTCACGGTTAAGTGGCAGTTGGTAGTAGCTATCGTCGTCACCGTGCATGTTCTTGTTCAAACGCATGTAGACATCGGAAAGCGTGGCCACATGGTCGGTTTCAGGTTGAACACGTAGCCACTCGGTAAAGTCACCAATCGCTTGCAAAAACACAGGATCAGCAATCGCTTGAGACTCATTGGTTTTGACCGCAATACTAATGGTCGTCATGCCACTTACGGTCTGTTCCATGAAGTCTGCAGCTTGTCTGAATTCGCTTGAGGTATCGAAATACTTCACCGATTCGTCATTCACTTTGTTGAGTGGAATTAACGCGGCAGCGCCAACAATCACTAAGGTAGAAATAGGCAGCAGTGCTTTGCGGTTAGCCACCACAAAATCGCCCAGTTTATCCATAAAGGTTACTTTGCTTTCCGCGGCTTCATTTGTTGGCAGAGTTTTCACTGGCAAGAGTTTTAATAGCGCAGGAAGCATAGTCACAGAGAGGAAACACGCGATGATCACGCCCAATGCCGACAAGTTACCGAAATCACGCAGTACTGGAGAGTCCGACATGTTCATCATCAAGAAACCAATCGCAGTAGTCACTGAGGTGATCAGAATCGGCATCGCATTAAGCTTAATGCTGTATTGAATGGCTTGTGCTTTCTCCATCCCGCGTTGCATGGCTTGTCTCATGGTCACAATCACGTGAACACAATCAGCAACGGCAAGGGTTAGTACTAAGGTTGGAACGTTGACCGTTGCGGTGCTGAGGAACATCCCTGCCCAGCCAGACAAACCCATGGTCGCAACAATCGAAGAGATAATCACAACTAAGGTAGCCACCACGCTAAAGAACGAGCGCAACATAAAGGTCAGGAACACCAATACCACCAACAGCATTAACGGCACGAGCGTTGAGCTGTCTTCTTGAGCCGACATCATAAAGGCGTTGTTCATGGCAATGATGCCCGCTTTGTGGAACTCGACGCTCGGGTAATCGGCTTGGTACTTGGCGATCATAGTATTGATAGCCGCGATCACTTCTTGCACTTCGGCGGTTTTATCCACTTCAGGCAATTGCACGGTGACATTAACAATGGTCACGTCACCAGAGGCTGACACCAATGCGTTTTTAAGCAGAGGTTCGTTGAGCGCGATCTGTTTTACTTTGGCGATTCGCTCTGGTGTGTGCGCATATTCTTCGTACAGCAAGTCTTCAACTAACAGGTCATCTTCAACCGCTTCGGTATGCTGATAATTGGCCAGCGAATCGACACGGCTTGAGTACGGGATTTGCCACGCATCGACCGTGAGGTTTTGAATTAGGGTAAGAGTTTCTGGGGTGAAGACATTGCCATCTTCAGGTGCGACAACAATCGCAAGGTTGTCGGTTTTTGCAAAGGTGGTTTGGATTTCGTCGAACGCCATCAACTGTTTGTTGGTGCCTTCGAAGAAGATGTTGTAATCCCCTCTAAAGTAGAGGTTCTTCGCCCCTAATGCAGAAAGCATGATGATTGAAAACACCACCAGCAAAACGATAAACGAACGCTTGGTCGGTATTGAGTGCCAACTGTTATTTAGATCCCCGTTTACGCTATCGACATTACGGTTATCTCGATTTTGGTGATCGAAAGCGGGCTTCTGGCTGTCATGTTCCATCACAGTCTCCATTTGTGACGATTCGTCGTAGTTGTGTCTTAAAAAGCCAGCCGGAGCTGACAAAAGACACAATTCTTAGTCATACACTCAAGAAAACCAAAACCACACTAGGCAAACTTAAGTTTATGACGAATCGTCACTAATGGTTATTAATAAACCCACACGAGTGGGCTTAATGGAAGATTATCGACCTACTGACTCTAGGTAAGCGACTTCTTCACTGAACAGTTCTTGTTCTACACGGCGCCAGGTTTTGCGGTAATCCCAATCGCTAGAAAGGGGCTGCCAATTTAGGCCGTCTAGTAGCATGTTCGCGTTGTGTAATACTGAATACGGGTCTTGTAACCGCTTAATACAATGACTGTTTGATGCGTTCTGTGACAAGGCATTTGAACCAAATGCGATTGACCAGTTAGCAAACACGATGGCATCTGAACCCACACCAGAAGAGAACTTAAGGTCACCGGCTTCTACTGCTCGGTTTACCATTGAATCGGCTTGTTCAATCACCAACTCTTCCAGTTCATTCATCTCGGTTACACGTGCACTAGACGCTTTCTCTAGTACCCACGGGCTTTTCGCCATGATCGCACAGGTTGATAGTACCGGTTCCATGCGAGCATAGATTCGGTAAGCAACGTGCAGTGCGACAATCTTTTCACGTGTGTTGCCTTCAAACTCTCCAGAACGAGCAAACATCAATGCCTCGGTCTTTAAAGAGTGAATACACAAGGCTAAAACCACGTCTTCTTTGCTGCAAAAGTGATTGTATATCGTACCTTTAGAATAAGAACTTGCTGCCGTTAGCCTATCCATCGTGAGGTTTCCGAACCCTTGTTCTCGAACCAGATCTTTTGCTAACAACATCAATTCTACTTCTCGGTCTGCTATAGACTGCTGCTTTTTAGACAACACGCCTTTGCAACCAAAGATACCTTGTTTATCGCCTTTACAACCAAAGCCAAACATAATTTCTCAGTCCGTATTTGAGCTTAGCTATCATCTAAGCTTCGCCAGTATTTAAAACGCTCCTATCCAATATATTAACACGAATAGTAAATTCATGTAGTTAACCATTTTGTGACGCTTCGTCATTTATGACTTATCGTCATAATAGCGCAAATATTGATCATATCAAGGTGTTTCATAAAATTAAATTCACGTTATGAATAGATGTGAAAACCATCAATAATCACATCGCGTTACTCACCAGCCTGCCGTCATTAACTGGCATAGCATCAGTAACCAACATAAGATCAATAACCGACACAGCATCACTAACCAACGCGGCATCACTAACCAACACAGGAAGAAGCGCCTTAGTTTGGCGAAACCAATACAAGCCCATTACGCTGTCTTCATCTAAATAGAGCATGATGGTTTAGGACAGTCAGCTATTCGAGCCGAATGGAGGGGTACGTAAACCACGAGAATGAGTGAGTTCAGGTTCACTTTTTGGTGCAGACCTCTCCTTATGGTTAATATTTGGCTTACTAATGCCGTTTTCTACTAAGTTGCTATAAATTAGGTAAGGGGTGACTTACAATAGTGACAACGACTTACCTTTTTTGAGAACACGATATTGAGCGCCAAATATTCTTATTTAGCTTGGCAAGTGAATACTTCTAGCCCAGCAGAAAAGCTTGTTTTATTGATGCTTGCAGACGGTGCTGACGAATTCGGCTACACCAATGTGTGCTTACAAACAGCAGGTCAACTTTGTGCTCTCTCTACGTTTGGTTTAGCCGACTGCCTTAAGTGTTTAGTCGACCAAGGTTTTCTCGATAAGGTAAAAGTAGATTATCGAGATCAAAAAGAGATTCACGTTTTCAAAATGCTCATTGAGCAAGAGCAAGCTACGGCGCACGTTGAGGTTCAACCGACCAACAGTATTCCTGTCTACTCTACGGCACCTGCACCTGCACCTGCACCTGCACCTAAGTTTCAGCCTGCTCCGGCACCTAAGTTTCAGCCTGCTCCGGCACCGATGCAACACATGCAGCATGCCCCTCGCCCACAAGGCCGAGGCTCAATGAACAGCAACACCGTATCTACTCATGATCTCAACGAAGAAGAGATACCATCATGGGCAGAACGTGCGTTTAAATTCTCCGGTTTGACCGGTGACCATAGTTTAGTATGGAAGAAATTTGTCCTCTGGTATAAAGCCAAAGCCAATGAATTAATGCCACTATCTCGGATTGAATCCAAGCTGCAGTACTGGCTAGTTAACGAGAAGCAAAATGAAAGACAACAACAGCAGAAGACCTCTCAATATTCAGGAAATGCAGGACAAGCTCAAGGAAATGGGTATAGACAAAAGCTTAGCCCATCTGAACGCTTCAGGCAGCAGCTCATTCAAAAAGGCAAAAAGCCAACCTTCTGAGCCAGCTTCACCTGTTGTTCCTGACTCTACAGGCTCTGTAGTACCTGAGGTTATTGAAGCACAGAGCACTGAAGTAGCGACACCCAATGCTGCTAGCACGGGTTCGTCTCAACAAGTGCCTGTTGTTGACCAAGATCCCGCAGAGTTGGAGCTGACCGATTGGTGTATCCATGTGTTCGGTTCTTTCTTGAGCGTGTACGAAACTCAGTGGGAATACCAATACGGTAGTGAACCAAGCGGTAAGTTTCTTGAGTTTGCCCACTCTGTTGACTCAGACGGCCTTAACCGCGTGCTAATGCACTGTCATGAACGTATTCAACTTGGCAACAGTTGGCCGCCGCAAATGGGTGAGCTTTGGATTCTAAAGGATTCATTAACAGAAGAAGAGCTGCTTGATAGCCGCATTCGTGTGTTGTCACGCACAGCTGTTAACAACATTGAAAAGTGGCTTATCCAAAACAAGCTGTACGACTTGAAACGCACCGCTGAAAACAAGCTTGATGGCCTGTTTAAGAAGTACTATTTGGAAGCAAAACGTTTAGATGAGAAAGGCATGCTAGAAACTGAATTACCGCAGTTCCTCCTTGCTGCTAACTCCGTAAAGAACCTAAACGATTTAAAACGTGAAGAGTACGAAAGCCAACACGGCAAAGCGATTAACCCAAGAATTCAGAAAATTCTAAACAGTAAAAAGTAGCCTTCTACGGTCTACGGTCAGAAAATACCGTCAAGATTACCCAGTCAATAGATACAAAAATGCCAGCTATCAAGCTGGCATTTTTTATGAGTTTTTATACCAATCACAGTAAGTAAATGATCATAAATAGCGCCGGAAAAAGGCTTGAGAACAAGGCAGCAATTTTTGATAAGTAGTTATTCTACAATCAAAATTTCTAACGAAGTTATCGAGCGTTTTAACTAGCTAGGATGAACAGTTATTTACTACGATTGGTATTATAAACCCATCAAACAATTATCCGACCGCTATTTACGATCGCCTTACTGATTAATTACAGTAGGTGGATAGTTGCGTTTAGAGAGAAAACGCCTGAGTCGTCATCTTTCATGTTGAAGTTTTGGTAGCTAGCGCCTACAGATAGTGGGCCAAAGATGAAGTATTCTGCGCCTACACCGTACATGATATCAACTTCGTCTTGCTTGAAGCCGTTCGCTTTAAGCTCGTAAGAGTGAAGACCACCCTTCGCGTATACGTGAAGAGGACCAAAGTCGATGCTTGGTTTGATTGCTAGGTAAGTTGTGCTTGCGTCTAGTTTAGTCAGTGTTTGGTTGCCGTATTTAACACTGTCGAAAGAACCTAGATCCCAGTAACCCGCTTCAACACCAATAAATGGAAGGATGCCCGTACCCACGTGGATACCCATCGCTGTCTCTTCTTGATTACCTAATGAGTTTTGACCACCCATTGCGCCGCCGTACAACCAAGAATCAGCCATCGCTGTTGAAGATGCACCTAGCAGTGCTAGAGCCAATAACGTTTTTTTCATATTCGACCTTTTTCGTCCTGTTGGCAGGCCTTGCGTGGTAATGAATTGCCACCAAGTCGCCCTGTATGTAATAACTATTCAATTAGTAATGCAATAAGCAAGATTTATACCCAAACCTTGCCACTGCGTCTAGCTTTATTCGTTTAGCAAGCATCAATCGCGTTTTTAACACGCTTATCTGATACTGGGTAAGGTGTACCGAGTTGCTGTGCGAAGAAGCTTACACGAAGCTCTTCTATCATCCAACGCACCTCTTTTACATTTTCTGGAACCGCGATCCCTTTTGGAATTTTATTCAGCAGCTCTTTGTAATCATTCATTACAGAGTCCACTTTGATCATATGAAGGCGATCTTTATTCGGATCAATCGGCAGTTTTTCCATTCGGCGCTCTATCGCTTTCATATAGCGTAGAATATCCGGCAAGCGTTTCCAGCCGCATTCTGTGGCAAACCCCTTAAAAATCAAACCTTCTATTTGAGCTTTAATGTCTGAAAGCGCAAATGCCATTGAAAGATCGACACGCCCTTTCAGCTTCTTACTGATGGCGAATGCCGTGGTTAAGATGGTTTCAACCTGTTGAGCAATCTCAACAACTGTGTCATCCAACTCTGCACGTACGTGTTCTTTTAGAGCTTCAAACTGCTCTGGCTCCCAAACTATGCCGCCCTTCTGCTCAATCAGCTTATCAATACCACAAGCGATACAGTCATCGATAAGATCGAGCACCTGTCCGTATGGGTTGAAGTACAAACCGAGCTTAGATTTGTTCGGTAAATTCGAGTGCAAGTATTTGATCGGCGATGGTACGTTCAACAGAATTAAACGACGCTGACCCGATTTCATTGCAGTGATCTGCTCTTGCTCGGTTTCGAACAATTTGATCTCTACGCTGTCTTTGGTGTCCACCAGTGCTGGGAAGGCTTTAACATCATAGCCACCACGTTTCTGTTGGTAGACTTTTGGTAACTCACCAAAGCTCCACGTATGCAGGTTTTGCTGCTCGATGTCATCGTCTGCCACTTTAGAAAGTGTTTCTTGAACCTTGTCTTTCAGGCTCTCTTTCAACTCATGCAGGTCTTTCTGCTCTTTCAGTTTGCGCTTGCGATGATCCACAGCACGGAATGTTACCTTTAAGTGCTCTGGAATCTGGTCTAACTTCCAGTCATCACGTACCACTTCCACACCGGTCATGCGGCGCAGCTCTTTCTCAAGCGAATCCAATAATGGAGCTTCAAGCGGCGTAACACGAGCCAAGAACGCATCAGCGTAGTTTGGTGCAGGCACAAAGTTACGGCGTAGCGTTTTTGGTAACGACTTAATTAGGCTAATCACCAGTTCCTGACGTAGGCCTGGGATCTGCCAATCAAAACCGTTCTGGTCGATTTGGTTCAAGATAGGCAGCGGAATGTGGACCGTTACACCATCGTTGTCATCGCCCGGCTCAAATTGGTAGCTCAGCTTCAGCTTGATACCGTTTTGGTGCCAGAAGTTCGGATAATCCAAATCAGTAACGTGGCTAGCATCACCTCTGAACAGCATCGACTTTTCAAAGTTAAGCAGCTCCGGTGTTTTCTGGCTGGTCTTCTTCCACCATGTATCGAAGTGACGGCCTGAAACTGCCTCTTCACCCACACGCTGGTCATAAAAGTCGAACAGTTCATCATCGTCGATCAAGATGTCACGACGGCGAGACTTATGTTCTAGCTCTTCTACTTCTTGCAGTAGCTTGCGGTTCTGTTTGAAGAAGGCATGTTTGGTTTCCCACTCTCCCTCTACCAATGCGCTGCGTACAAACAACTCACGGCTGACAGTGGCATCAATGGCACCGTAATTAACCAAACGTTTCGGAATGATTGGGATTCCGTAAAGCATCACTTTTTCGTGAGCCATTACCGCCGCTTGTTTCTTCGACCAATGTGGTTCGCTGTAGCTACGCTTAATCAAGTGTTTCGCTAATGGCTCAATCCATTCAGGCTGAATTTTGGCGATAACACGGCCCCAAAGTTTTGAGGTCTCCACAAGCTCAGCAGACATGATCCACTTAGGCTGTTTCTTAAATAAGCCAGACGCAGGGAAGATATGGAAGCGTGCGTTACGAGCACCTTGATATTCATTCTTCTCTTGGTCTTTCATACCGATGTGCGAAAGCAAACCTGATAGCAGTGACATGTGAATGCCATCGTAGCTGCCCGGCTCTGTATTCAGCTTGGTATCTAATTCACGCATCGCTTGGTGAATTTGGAAGTACACATCTTGCCATTCACGGATACGTAAATAGTTCAGGTAATCTTGCTTACACTGTTTGCGGAACTGGTTACTCGACAGCGCTTTTTGTTGCTGCTTAACGTAATCCCAAAGGTTCACAAACGTGATGAAATCTGACTCTTTATCGAAGAAGCGCTTGTGCTTATCGTCAGATGATTGTTGCTTGTCTGATGGACGCTCACGCGGGTCTTGAATCGACAATGCAGAGGCAATCACCATTACTTCGTGCAAACAGCGGTTGCTTGGCGCTTCAATCACCATACGCGCTAAACGTGGATCAATCGGCAGCTTAGCGAGCTTACGACCAATTGCCGTTAGCTTCTTCTTATCGTCGCCATGGTTCTTGTTTTTGTTCGCTGACGGTTCAACTGTCGCAATCGCACCCAACTCTTCAAGTAGCCTTACACCATCTTGAATATTGCGCTTATCGGGCGCTTCAACAAATGGGAATGCTTGAATGTCGCCTAGGCCTAACGCTGTCATCTGAAGGATAACCGATGCTAGGTTAGTACGAAGAATCTCAGGGTCAGTAAACTCTGGGCGTGATTCAAAATCTTCCTCAGAGTACAGGCGAATACAGATACCTTCAGCAACACGACCACAACGACCTTTACGCTGGTTAGCACTCGCTTGAGACACTGGCTCAATCGGTAGGCGTTGTACTTTAGTACGGTAGCTGTAACGGCTAATACGCGCCGTACCCGGGTCGATGACATACTTAATACCCGGAACGGTTAACGAGGTTTCTGCCACGTTGGTCGCCAGAACAATGCGTCGACCAGTATGAGACTGGAAGATACGGTTCTGTTCACCCGCAGAAAGGCGTGCGTAAAGCGGAACAATTTCGGTATCACGCAAGTTACGTTTACTTAAAGAGTCCGCGGTATCACGAATCTCACGCTCACCGTTCATGAAGATCAAGATATCGCCTTGGCCTTCATCACACAGCTCATCAACGGCTTCAAAGATACCTTCGATTTGATCGCGGTCTGAATCACTGTCATCACCACCTAATGGGCGGTAACGCGTATCTACTGGGTAAGTACGGCCTGACACTTCAATGATCGGTGCGTTGTTAAAGTGCTTCGAGAAACGCTCAGGATCGATAGTCGCCGACGTGATAATCACTTTCAAGTCAGGACGCTTTGGTAGAAGCTCTCTCAAGTAACCCATGATGAAGTCGATGTTCAGGCTACGTTCGTGCGCTTCATCGATAATGATGGTGTCGTACTGGCTTAAGAAACGGTCGTGTTGAATTTCCGCCAGTAGAATACCGTCGGTCATCAATTTGATTTGGGTGTTTTCAGAAATTTGGTCGTTGAATCGAACCTTGTAACCAACGAATTCACCCAACTGCGTTTCCATCTCTTCCGCAATACGGTTTGCAACCGAACGCGCCGCAAGACGACGAGGCTGAGTATGACCAATTAGGCCAAAACGACCTCGGCCAAGCTCAGAACAGATCTTGGGTAACTGAGTAGTTTTACCCGACCCCGTTTCACCCGCCACGATAACTACTTGGTTTTCAGCAATGGCTTTCGCAATATCATCGCGCTTTTGGCTTACTGGGAGAATCTCTGGGTATTCGATGGTTGGTTTCTGCGCAGCACGCTGAGTTGCCGTCATCATTGACTTGGCAATATCTAACGCAATCTCATCGAAGACAGCGTGCTTAGATTGTTCGTTCTTGATTTTACTCGCGCCAGTAATTCGCTTACTCAAGCGGAAGCGATCGCGCATCATACATTCGTGGAGCGCTTTACGAAGAGATACTGGGCTATTCTGAGATGATTTTGTCTTTGTCGCTGATTGTTCAGCTTTTTTGGTATTTGATTGTTCAGCATTTAATTGTTTAGCAGGTCGGTTCGATGCAGGCTTATTTGATTTCGCTTTGCTCTGTGAAGAACTTGGCTGTGCTGCATTCTTGTTGTTATCTGCTTTTTCCGGAGACGAAGTCAAAGCGTGTCCTATTCTTGTACTTATTAAACTCGCGCGATTATATCACAAGTCTCAAACAAAAAAGCCTGACAACAAAGGGAAAACCTTTTGCTATCAGGCTGATTAGTCACTCTCACGTTAGTAAAAGCGATGGAAGCGTGACGAACGCAAACCGAATGTTTCAAAAATCACAGTTAAAAACTAAACGCTAAAAACGCCTGTTATAAACTGCCTGCTAAAAAACGCGCTTAAAACTCGTACTGTAGATAAACCGTGTTGTAGTTACTGCCGCCTTTGATTCGACCAAACTGAGAGGCGTTTTCAAAAATAGCAGAACGGTGATGCAACGAATAGCCGAACCATAAGTTGTTCAGGTCATTCTTACCCACCAAATCGCCTACGTTTACATCGACCGAAAAGTCGAGATAATTAAGCAAGTGGCTCCCGTTATAACCCTTCTCTTTCATCTCTTTCGCTTCGATGTAAGTCAGCGAATCGATGTAAGACATACCTTCTGCCACACCAACACGCCATTGTGTCGGCCAGTCGAAAGTGTAATACGCTTTGATAGCGACAATGTATTCAGTGCTGCTTGACTGAACCTCTGAATTCCAGTGATGCGCGATACCCGGTGTTAAGTAGATGTCCAATGGGAAACCGAAGATCTCATCGGTTAACGGGTGGCCATAGAAGAAGGAGGTCAACTGGTTGTTGTATTCGTCTTTCTCCCTGTTGAATTTCATGATGTCGCCAATATTCGATGGCGTCGCCCAGCCGTGTGCAACACGTAAATACGGCGCATTGCTCAGCTTAGGTTTTGGCGCTTTGGTTTTATCATTGAAAAAGCCAAAACCAAGGTAAAGTTCGCCTTGATAACGGTCTTCAACAATCGACGAATCGTAAGCGTTGTCATCCAGTCGAGTCACACTGGTTGAACCCAATAAGTATAAGTTCGAAACCACATGGTAACGCGCTTCTACACCGACATTCAGGTCCACACCTGCGCCGATGGTTTCATTTGCTGCTGAGTAATACTCGCTGTTGAAATCCGCACTTTTGTAGCGCAGTGTCGCACGCGGAGTGAACTCCCAGTCTCCGGTTTCATACTTAGCTTTCGCACGTAAGTTACCGTGAAAATTGAATTCACTGTCGCTCATTAACTCCGTTTCGACAGACCAAGGCCCATCAAGTTGGTAAGTCAGTTGAGCACCAAAGTCCGCCGTATCACCTTCAATTTCATTCTGCTCAGAAGCAGGGATATCAATAAAGCGCATGCGAGAGATAGCATTAAGAGACCATTTCTCGTCATCGGGTTGATAAAGGTAAGCACCCATCTCAGTTCCATCAATGAACACATAGTCGTTCTTGAAAAATAGCATTGGAACAAAAGAGCTAACCGTTTGGTCGCCACCTGACGTGTCGTAAGGAATACTTGCCGTACGAAACATTGCAGCGATGCCCCACTCTTGCTCTTCAGCGGCCCACGCATTCGCACTTAGGAAAACGCTACTGACGAAAACAACGCCCGACGAAGCGAGAGTCGGTAAATATTTGAGCTTCATTCTTATGTAATTACTCTTTGTAATAAATTTTGTGTTACTGAATAGACATTTATTAGCCATAACGGCTAACTAATTTTAGGTTTGAGCGGCATTGACCGTTACAATGTAGAATATTCTCGGTTAAATGAAAGCATTGTGAAAGTCTCCGAATTACAAAACATTATAGATCACTTACCCAAAGATTCCGATCCGGATATTGTTATTGGTGAGGCATGGTTGCCCGAGCGTTTGGTGAATACCAACCTAGACGGCGACATGCTATTTCTTGAGTTCGATAATGCCCCTGAAGACAATCAAGGGGATGAAGAAGGCCGTGGTTTTGTTGAACACGAAATTGCTATGATTCGTGAAAAACTGGAGCAAGTGTTAGACGACACATCCGATACCAAGACCAAAGCCGATGCCCTATTGGCAATATTTCTAATGGGTCATGAACTTTCTAGCTCGGAAGTTATCGAACTCCTTGAAGCAGATGGTTCTGAAACACCTGAGTCTGACATAACAGAGCCTGAAACGAACAAGCTCGAAACAAAACAACACCACGACGACTAGCCACCAACGATTTTAGGTACCGTATTGAAACCCTCTACGACATCATCTCTTCCCCTGTTACTCGCCGGACCCATTTTAAGAAAAACGACTGCAACTGAAGTCGTACTTTGGTTAGCCACCAGCTCGCCTCTGACAGGCAGAGCCGAACTTCATACTCAAGAAATAGACGATTCTGAAGCAGCACAAGACCAGCCGTTTTATACCTCATCGCTTGAAGATCATGATTCGATTCAAATCGGTACACATGCGTGGGTAACGCTCATCCGCTTACAAGGCGAGTTCCCGACGAATACACCTCTAGAGTATGACGTTCACACAGAGTCAGGCTCATTAAAAGAGCTCGCACCTCACCTTGTTTACAACGGTAAATCTCGCGTTGAGTTTAAGATATCTACCTCGGCTGATTACATTCTTCATGGCTCTTGCCGTAATCCACATCATCCAAGCAAAGACAGCCTAGTCGCAGCAGATAACAAGATTGCCGATCAAACCGTCGCTGAAAGACCCGATATGCTGATGATGAGCGGCGATCAGATCTACGCTGACCATGTGGCAGGACCAACACTTGATGCTATTCAGCAAGTGATTCAATTGCTTGGCCTAGTGGGAGAGAGCTTACCGACTGACTCGCAAGTTAACCGAATCAACAGCAGTGACGCCTTATTTGAGAGCGAATATCACTTATATCAACGTGATCAGTACTTGCCACACCACACCACTTCAGAATCCATGCTCGATAAGTTCTTCCCGAATCGTGGCGTACCGATTTTTAGCTCTACCGATTGTGAAAACCACTTGGTCACGCTGTCTGAGTTTATCGCGATGTACCTGTTAGTTTGGTCGCCGACACTGTGGCAGTGTGTCAATCGAGAGCGCTTAATTGAGAATAACTTCACTCAAGGTGGACGCCAATTAACACCGACTGAGCAACAACAGTGGCGTGATGAAAGCGTCATCATGGATGATTTCATTGCTGGCTTACCGCAAGTACAACGTCTGTTCGCACATATCCCTACGTACATGATCTTTGATGATCACGATGTGACCGATGATTGGAACCTTACCGTGGGTTGGGAACATGCCGTAGACCAAAACCAGTTCGCAACTCAAGTCATTGGTAACGGCCTTGCGGCTTACTGGATGTGTCAGGGCTGGGGTAATAAACCGGAGAGCTTCGACGAGACATTCATCGAGCAAGCAAAACAGCTTTTTGTCGATCAACCGCGCGTTCTTAAACAAACGCATGACGTTGAACAAACGGACAACCTTAAACAAACGAACAGTGAAACCGGCGATGCCGCGACTACTCACTCTGTTAGCGACATCGAGCCAAACAAGCATCGAGCCTTCATTGAGATGTTGAGTCGCTTTGAGGAGTGGCATTACACAATAGATACTTCACCCAAAGTCATTGTGTTGGATACCCGAACCCGTCGCTGGCGTTCGGAATCTCGTATGAATAAACCTTCAGGTTTGATGGACTGGGAGGCCTTGATTGAATTTCAACATCAATTGATGCATCAAGATAAAGTCGTGATTGTTTCTGCTGCGCCAATGTTCGGCGTTAAGTTCATTGAAACACTACAAAAAATGGCGACAACAATTGGTAAGCCATTGGTGATTGACGCTGAAAACTGGATGGCACATCCGGGCAGTGCCAATACGCTGATCAGTATCTTTACCCATACCAAAACACCGACCAATTTCGTGGTGCTTTCGGGCGATGTTCACTACTCCTTTGCTTACGATATCAAGCTTAGATACCGCCGAAATAGCCCGAACATTTATCAAATCACCTGTAGTGGCATTAAAAATCAATTCCCAGCGCCGCTGCTTAAATTCTGTGATGTGTGGGACCGCCTGTTATACAGTCCTCGCTCAGTTTTGAACTATTTCACCAAGCGAAAGCGCTTAAAGATCGAGAAGCGAAGCCCAGACAATCAAACCTTCTATCGCCTTTCAAACCGAAGTGCGATTGGTGAATTAAGGCTAGATGAGGATGGTAAACCACAGTCGATCACAACACTTAGTGGTGACGGTAAAACCACCCGCTTTCCTGAACCTTACTAGGGCGTGTTGACCTTTCGAGCTAATTTTTGCAGCGAGTTGCTGGGTATTTATACAAGGCAGAGGCTTCGATGTGTAGCTAGCCTACATGAGAAGCCGATAAC
>NZ_JBGOOO010000027.1:0-61368 GCF_041439695.1 Vibrio sp. FF266 | reverse complement strand
AGCTGATCAGATCGTAGGTTCTGGATTTAGTTCCACTGAATTACGCAACAAAGCCCCTCTAACCATTGATTAAAACTAGAGACAAGCTCGAGTACAAAGTAGTTAGGGTGTGATATAGGAAGCAAATCATAAACAACAAAGTATGACTTTACATTTCTTTGCTTCAATTGTTGTATTAAGTTCTTTTTCGAAAATCCATTATCGGGATGAAGATCTAGGAAAACTAAAATATCACCATCTTTAAATTCTATAACATTGCTATTTTGCGTATTTATATCTGGAACTGAAAAGTTTCCATTAGCTATATTCGGATAGTAGTAATTATTGTCACCAGGATATGAAAACGCGACTTGGCAATCGTAATTTTCAAGGTTTTCTTTTAGTAAAACATCACATATTGCTCTAACCACACGTTGTATTCCCGTCGCATGGTCAAAATGCACTAAGGAGCTAATATCTAAAAATAGAGTGTTCTTTAATTTTACATCAGGCATGATTTCAGTTAACAATTCCATATTTAATTGAGGCGCTTCATTTTCACCATCTACATCTACATCTACATCTACATCTACATCTACATCTACATCTACATCAGGTAAACTATAAGTTATTGGACTAGTTCTCATTAGTTTCGACTGAAATTGTAACGCACTCTCTTCCCATGTTAACCAAGGCATACCGATTGATACAGGGTGTTTGTCCGCATCGTATAAGTTCGACCAGTTGATAACTGCATCTTTAACCACTTCAAACTCGATACTATCTTCAAAAAAGTATGCATGTTGTCCTGCTACCTCACGAAATACCGGAATATCACGAGCAATGATAGGAATTCCGTATTGAGCAGCTTCTATCAGAGGTAAACCAAACCCCTCACCATAAGAAGCGGCAATTAAAGCTCGAGCATTTTTGTATAGGTACTGTAACGTTTCGTCTGCGCAGTCACTCAACCATTTGATGTTTGATGCTTGTAAATTAGCTAACTCTAATTTTTTAATTAGACTCTCAGTATTCCAACCAACCCGACCGACTATAAGTAAGGTATAACCCTCGAATGAGCCACTCAATCTTTCAAATGCATCAACAACTTGCTGGTGTCCTTTGCGTGGTTCAATTGTCCCAACCATCAAAAAGGTTTTAGATAAATCTATTCCTTTTAGGCCTTCCTCTTCAACCTCTAATTGAGTATCTTCTGAAGGTGAAGCCGAAAAGTCAGCTCCTAAATGGAAGTGTTCAATGGTATAAGGTAACTCTCGAACGACTGACGAGGATAGAATGAACTCTTCGAGCTCATGAGCAACCGACTCTGATATACAAAGAAGTAGATCCGATCTTTCAGAAATCATTTTTCCCCACAATGGAAAAGCGTCTCTAATTCCAGAGTGAAAGAAAGTAGGCATTGTTATTGGCAAAATATCGTAAACAACAATGCATATATAAACACCAATTTCACGCCACTTCTTGTATATTTGTCCAGTCCGTTCTGCCGCGTGAGCGACTAAGTCTAGCCCTACGAAAACATCACTTGAATGTGGTTGAACATAACCTTGGTTCACACTTTTTATGTGCTCGTATTTATTCTCATAATCACGCGCATAATAATAATTGCCATCAGATGCAAGGTAGATCAGTCTCATTTGATGTGAAAGCTTGAGCCCACACATTTGTCCGATAATAGACTTGACGACTCGTTGAATTCCTGTCTTTGCATCACTTTCCGCTAATGCCGTTATATCGATTAGCAATTCAGGCTGACTTTTGGGTGCTGATTGATCAATAGCACTAGCAATATTACAAAGATCAGTGTCTGATAGAACAGCAGGTGTAGATACACCCTCAATACACTGTTGATACAACTCTTCCTTTGATATATATGCTTTATCCGGAAGGGTAAATGACTCAATTTCTTGAAGAAACCTTTCAGCAGTCGTAGTCCACGAAAATTCTTTCACCCTTTTTTTAGAATTATTAAGCAATAACTGATTAAACTCCGAATCAGTTATTGCTTTTGTAATCACCTTTGCCATATCAAGAGAGTTAAGAGGATCAAACAACGCACTCTCTAGCCCAATGACCTCAGGAATGCTTGTTACATTAGAACCAATTACAGGAGCACCACATACCATAGCTTCTAGACATGGCAGACCAAACCCCTCATGTAAAGATGGAAAGACAAATAAGCTACATCGGTTATATAAAACAGCTAGTTCTTCGTCTTTTACATGCCCTGTAACCGTCCATTCATCTTGTAAAACACCAAGCTTATTCGCCTTTTTGTTTAGAGTCGCCTTTCGTTCCTCATCAATATACGAAACAATAACCAATTTAAAAGAACTTCTGATCTCTTTATCAAGCAGTGAGTAGGCTTCAAGTAAACCAGCAATGTTTTTCCTTTTATCAAGGTTCGCTGTATATAAAAGATAGTTGCCGCAAATGTTAAATTTATCTAAAACTTCATCAGAGCTAGCCTCTGAAAGCTTAGCATTTAAGAAAGTATGAGATACCGAAGATGATATGTTCGACAACTTTTCGTTGCCTAGTTTTAGATACTCAGAACACTCTCTCTTGGTGCTATCAGAAATTGCAAATAAAAGGTCAGCACGCTTCAGTTGTTCAACTTTTTCATAGTACCATGCTTTATGCAGCGGGATTTTCAGGTACTCTTTTTCATTAACTAGCGGGATTAAATCGTATACAGTAACAGCGGTAGGGATTGAATTTATCTCAGGTATACTAACGACTGAATTATTGTCAAAGCCTTCAAACAAACTGCTAACATGAACAAAATCCGGATTAATTAAATTAATCTCATATTCTCTTATTTTTTCTGTCGCACGTATAAGCTCAATATTATTTTCAAGACCCGATGTTCTTGGTAAACCGGAAAAAGTATGGATATTTTCACAACCTATAATAGGCTCGAATACCGTTCTCAACGGTAATATTGATTCAGATAAGTTAGAATTAAGTAGTATATGAAAGTCATGCTTATCACTACCAATTGAAATCAATTCTAAAGCTAAGTCTAATGAATAACGTCCAATCCCTCTCAAGCGGCTAGGACTTTGACAAGATTGTAAGTCAATTAAAATTTTCATAATTTTTTATTTCTTTTAATTGTATTTAATATTTCATTCCCTCTATCTGTTAAGACCTCAGTATCAACAGGCATTATGGAAGATTCATTGTTACTTATGTACATAACTCTAGTAAATTGCTCTAATTTACTGCTTTTTCTGATCAATTTTAATATTTGTTCTTTTAGCGTCGGGTTTCTAATAATTACCTTAATTGGGTACCTAATTAACCGACGGGCAACCTTTAAAAAGAGTCTTTTCAATTTTCTTGCTATACGAAACGGTAAGCGCACTAAAAATCGTATCGGTTTTGTAATACGCCAAGAGTTTGAGTTTAGAATTGCATTAATCATTCCCTCAGCTTCACTCAATTTAGCTTCGACTGCATGAACACTAGCGAGCGCTACACTTGCCTCAGCTATTGCTTCATTCGCTCTAGCTTCTGCTTCATTCGCTCTAGCTTCTGCTTCATTCGCTCTAGCTTCTGCTTCATTCGCTCTAACTTCTGATTCATTGCCTCTCATTTCAGCATTGCGAGTTTTCGTTTCAAATCTAGCTAACTTAACTTCTATTTTATTAACCTTTCGTCTTGACTGAACAGACAAGATGTTGTTTTTATCCTTCTCCAATTCTAAGCTTTGGTTATAATTCTCTAGGTTTTGGTTACAAGACTCTAAGCTTTGACGACAAGTTTCTAAATTTTGATGACAAATAGAAAGCTCTGTCATATAGTTTCTCGCAAGCTCTCTGGCTCTTTCTGAATCTTTTAGTATTGAGTTAGTATCAAGCTTTGAATATTTAGGGAGATATTCATCTTTAAAAGCTAATACGTTTTCTAATAACTCGCTATCGTAACCACTTTCTAAAAATAGTTCATGAATTGTAGACTCAATATTTGAGAAGAACTCAACATCTTTATTTGTAAACTGACACTGCGGAACTTGACAGTCCGAGAAATCAACACCTTGAATTCCCATATTATTAAGTTCTTCTGATACTAACTCTTTATAATCATCACATGTTGATAGCTTATCAATGTTAAAAATATAATCAGCAGTTTCCAGAGCCTCAATTAGGCTAGATAACCAAATGGCATAAAAAACTAAATAGCTATTTTCAGCGCTTAATTTAACTTTCATCAATTGGGAGAACCGACTTAAAAGATCATCATTACCATATTTAGTTATGTTGATCTTTTCAGAAATTTTCTTAATAACATCTGGCTGTGGACTCGCCGATAAGATTAGTAAATTCACGGTGTCAAAATAATCAGTTACTTTGTATGACCACCACTGATCCCATGGGTTTCGCCACAGATAGAGGTGCGTGCCTGCCATTTTGTCTTTAATAGCCGCCATTCTTGAACTCAATCTACACTCTTGAATCACACAACGATGTTCACTATTCTCTACAAGAATATTTAGATAATCACATAGCGATTCAACGTTCGTGTTGAAATAATTATCGTATATATCATCTTGATTTAAGTAAGGTAATGCTTTATCTGAGATCTTGTATAACTCATGAAAATATGATTTTTCCAAGATTGGGTGTCTTAGTTGATCGTTCTTTTCACTTCCGGTATCTTGATTTAAAACCTCATGGTCGTCCAATGCCATAATACCGATTTCATGAACGGGCTCTTGGTAGCAAGTATATCGTTCTCTACTTTCTCTAAACTTTTTAAAAATATAAGTACTACTCGCTCTGAATATACTATGAATAAAAATTACTTCATTATCATTATTTATTTTCATATTGCTCACGCTTTCTTCAATGCAAAGTTAACTGGTGTGTTTACCAATCCATATTTCACATAAGTATACTCATCTTCGATAACTCTAAAAATCAATGCATCAACTCTTCGATGTAAAAATATAGGCGAATCTTCACTATCATCCCTCAGGCCAACATTAATGTAGTAGGTTCCAGGTGCAAAAGAGTTTTCGATATCAAATTCAACATCAACCACATCTCCTGATTTGTGATTTTTATTTTCTAACTTGTAATCTACGGTATCCACACCAAGTAATGAAATTCCATCCTTTGTTTTTATCATAAAAGAAAATATAATATCATTTACATCTTCTTTGAAGGCAACATTGTATTTGAGTATAATTTTAGACCGACTAGAGAATACATTGGTTTTTTTATTTTTTATGTTTTCCAACCAAAGGTTTTTAATTTCTGCTCTCTTATCGCCATATTGAATTTCACAGTCACTAATCAGTTCTGGATCTATTGCATCTAAACTGTCTATTTCATCTAAACTGTCTATTTCATCTAAACTGTCTATTTCATCTAAACTGTCAATTTCATTATCGGAGTTAAATAGTTCTTTTTCATACTGATCAGCAACACTTTTTGCATCTCCAAAGGCTGCCAATTTCCCGTTGTTTAATAAAAGGCCTTTATCACAAATCCGTTTCATACTTTCAATATCGTGAGTCACAAAAAGTAAGGTAGTACCTTTATCTTGAAATTCCTCGATTCTACGGAAGCATTTGCGTTGGAAAGAAGCGTCTCCAACGGATAGTGCTTCATCAACAATGAGTATGTCTGGTCTAATTGCAGTTGCAACAGCAAATGCTAATCGAACTTGCATCCCACTTGAATATACCCTAACTGGTTGATCGATATAATCACCAATATCGGCAAAGCTTTCAATTTCAGAGAAGCATGAGTCTATCTCTTCACTGGTAAGCCCTTGAAGCTGCCCTGCCATATATACATTTTGTCGCCCAGAGAAATCAGGGTGAAAGCCCATACCAAGTTCAAGTAACGCAGCAATGCGCCCCTCAACCATGATATCTCCGTCAGTAGGTTGAGTTGTTCCCGTTATCATTTTTAGTAGTGTACTTTTACCCGCACCATTAATACCAACTACACCAACGGCTTCTCCAGGTTCAATAGAAAAATTGATATCACTTAAAATCCATTTCAATTTGTGTTTAGTAAATGGCGATATCCATTCAATAAACCGAGCAAACCTTGAGTTATATAATTTATATGCTTTTCCAACATTGTTAACTGTGATTTTACCCATTACAATTCATCTACCATATCTGAAGAATGTTTACGAAATAAAGTTAGACCTACTAAACAGCAAAATATCGCAAAAATTAATACAGGAAATAAAAGTTGCCAATCTGGCGACTGCTTGTGTACAAATATTTCTTGATAAGATGATACTAGTCTAGCCATTGGGTTTAGCATTATGGCTGAATGTAATTCATCAGATATTATATCAATAGCATAAACAATAGGCGTAGACCAAAATAAGAACTGAAGACACACATCAACAAATTGTCCTACATCTCGAAAGAAAACATTCAAAATACCAACAATAATCCCAATCCCAGAAGCTAGTATAATTTGCAGAGTCAATACAATTAAGAAATCGAAAATAAGACTGCCTGGGAATTGACCAATTGATAGCAGGAAAATAATAAATAAGGAGAAAATAATAAAAAAGTTAATTGTTGATGATATAACAACTATTACAGGCAAGCATATTTTCGGAAAAGACATTTTTTTCAGTAGATTAGCATTATCGATAAAAACGCCTTTACTCCTGCCTATTATTTCTGCAAACAGCCCCCACGTTAAAACACCAGCACAAAGGTAAATACTATAAGCATATGGGCCAGTTTCGCCAGGAAGCCTAGCTTTCATTACTTGAGAAAAGACTAATGTATATACAAGTATCATTGCTAAAGGTTGTAATATCAACCAAGCAGCGCCTAACATACTCGTTTGATAGCGAGACTGAAAGTCTCGCTTAACACTAGCAACAATAAAGCCTCTGTAATTATAAATTGCTAATAATAACCCTTTCATTAATGACTGGCCTTTAACAAATCTAGTATTTTTTTAGTTTTTTCTTCCATTAACTCGATATCTGATCGAGATTCAACATTTAACCTCACAACAGGCTCAGTATTTGAAGAACGTAAATTAAAGCGCCAATCAGCGAACTCTAAACTAATTCCATCCGTCTCATCAAAAACTAAGGCATCATACTTGTATGACTCTAAAACCTTAGCAATTGATTCTTGTGGATTATCTAGCTTAGAGTTAATTTCGCCAGATGAAGGGTATGCGCTGATACGCTCTGAAACCGTTTCTGAAAGCTTCATGCTTTTAACTGACAACAGCTCGGTTACTAGCAACCAAGGAATCATACCTGAATCGCAATACGCGAAATCACGGAAATAGTGATGCGCACTCATCTCTCCACCGTAAATGGCATCCTCTTTACGCATTCGCTCTTTGATAAAGGCATGACCGGTTTTCGACATTACAGGAACACCGCCCGCTTTGGAGACAACGTCAATAGTGTTCCAAGATAAGCGAGGATCATGAATAATTTTCGCGCCTTTCTCTTTTTGTAAGAACGCTTCTGCGAGTAAACCTACAATATAGTACCCTTCGATAAAGTCGCCATTTTCATCAAATAAGAAACAACGGTCAAAATCACCATCAAAGGCGATCCCCATATCAGCCTTATGTTCTTTTACGGCATTTGCTGTATCTGCACGGCATTCTGGCAATAATGGGTTTGGGATACCGTTAGGGAAGTTACCGTTTTCCTCATGGTGAACTTTGATAAGTTCCAGCGGAATATTCAGTGCTTGAAAACGCTCTTCAAGAGCATCAATCACGTGCCCTGCAGCGCCATTACCAGAGTTGATCACCAGTTTCATCGGTTTGATATTAGCTGGCGTAATATATCCCATCAAATGATCGGTGTACTCTTTCAAAACATTAATTTGCTTGTAGGTTCCTTTAACAGCAACGTCAATGAAGTCATTGTTTTCCGCTAACGTTTGAATATCTCGTAACCCAGTATCACCACTAATTGGTCTTGCTCCTTCACGAACAAGCTTCATACCATTGTAATCCATAGGGTTGTGACTAGCTGTAACCTCTACACCACCATCAACACCTAGATGAAAGGTAGCAAAGTAGATTTCTTCCGTACCTGATAAGCCAATATCTAGAACGTGAACACCCGCCTCCATCAAACCGTTAGCTAAAGAGAGTTTCAGTTCTTCACTCGTAAGACGAACATCACCTCCAACAACAATGGTTTTTTCATCTGCACTTTCACTTTTTAAAAACTGACCGTAAGCTCGGCCGATTCGGTACGCGATGTCATTATCGAGTTCTGAGCCTAGCTGACCGCGAATATCATAAGCTTTGAAGCATGTTAACTTTGTCATTATTTACTTTCCTCTAAACGTACTACGTCGTCTTCGTTTAGGTATGAACCTGATTGTATTTCAATAAGCTCGAGTGGTATTTTACCCGGGTTTTCAACCATATGACTTACGCCAACTGGAATGTAGAGTGACTGATTTTCAGAGATAATTTGTTCTTCGCCATTGCTACTTACTTTGGCAGTACCAGAAACAACGACCCAGTGTTCTGCCCGATGATAATGCATCTGGAGTGATTGTTTTTTACCTGGTTGTACGGTAATACGATTCACCTTGTATCGGTCACCACCATCAATTGCATCAGACTTACCCCAAGGGCGGTAAACTTCTCTATGCTCTCTGAATTCAGCTCGGTTTTCGGCCTTCAGATGCTCAACAATTTTCTTCACTTGTTGAACATTGTCTTTGTGAGCGACCAAAACTGCATCTTTGGTCTCCACGACAACGATGTCTTTTACTCCAACAGAAGCTACCAGTTTATTCGGAGCGTAAATGTAACACCCTTCAGTATCCTCTGTTATCGCATCTCCATGAATCACATTTCCAGAGCTATCTTTCTCTGAAACTTCCCATAACGCGGACCATGAACCAACGTCACTCCAGCCTGCATCCATTGGAACGACTACAGCCTTGTCGGTGCGCTCCATTACAGCATAATCAACCGAATCATCCGGGCATTTTAAGAATTCACTCTTATCTACACGAATAAAGTCCATATCTTCTGTCGTGCCATTTGTTGCTTTTAAACAGCACTCATGAATTTCTGGTGAATATTTCTTAAGCTCTTCAAGAAAAATACTTGCTTTGAACATAAAGCATCCGCTATTCCAATAGTACTCTCCACTTGCAACGTATTGTTCAGCAACTTCTAGTTGAGGTTTTTCAACAAACTTGTCTACAACATAAGCTGCATCACCTTCTTTAGATCCTCGCTTAATATAGCCATACCCCGTTTCAGGTGCAGTTGGTACTATACCGAAGGTTGCTAACTTACCAGCATCTGCAACAACCTGAGCTTTACGAATTGAATCTTGAAACGCTTCCGTATCTTGTACTATGTGGTCAGCGGCTAGAACAAGCATCACAGGATCATCACCATGCGCCATAGCTTGCATTGCAGCCAATGCAATAGCCGGTGCTGTATTTCGCCCTGCCGGTTCCAAGATAATACGAGCTTCCTGCCCAAAAGTACGAAGTTGCTCCGCAACCACAAAACGATGGTCCTCATTAGAAATAATGATCGCTTCAGAAGCCGACATACCACTAATTCGATCTAAGGTGGACTGCAACATCGTTAATGAATTGTGATTATCTAGCGCTAAAAATTGCTTTGGAAACGCTGAACGCGACAGAGGCCATAAACGAGAGCCAGAACCCCCAGCCATAATGACAGGTATAAACATAATTTTTCTTCTTTAATTTGTAATCAATACTTTGGCCCCTGCTTCGTTGTCAGAGCAAGGGATAACAATAAATTGCTTAAAAACAGCGCCAAACTACTTAACAGTTGGTTGTCATACGCTGGATTAACAATGAGCTTTAGCTACATTTCCTTTCGAAGATATACGATATTCATCAACATATGCTGGTATGAAAACTGACTTTCCTTTTTTCAACTTCACAACCTCACCAGAGTCATGAGTTAACGTCAGTTCAGCATCCAACGGCAATAAAATCTCGGCACTTTCTGGACAAACAAGCTCATTATTCGGGTTTTCATAAACAGAGAATCTGAAATCAGGAACCGGAACGGGATAAGTGAGAACACCATTCTCACTTATCGGCGCTAACTTTAGCGCATCAAACGGCTTTTCCTCAAAAAGAGTACAACTAGCAAGTTCTTGAACATCAATGTGTTTAGGGGTTAAACCTGCTCTAAGAACATTATCAGAATTAGCCATAACTTCTAATGCCGTCCCTTTTAAATAGGCATGGGGCGTTCTGGCATCTAAATACATCGCCTCTCCAGGTTCCAAAGTAATGACATTGAGCATTAATGGGGTGAACAAGCCGACATCACCAGGATACTGATCTGACAATGTTAAGATTAGTGAAGACAACTCTTGGGTTACATTATCCTCAATTTGGGAAACTAATGAGTCGACGGCTTCGACTTTGTTATCCCCTTCCAGTGAGAGGATACCTACAAAAAACTCACGAAGTCCTTCTGAAGAAGGGTTTGCATTAAAATGTTCAAGCAACTCACTTAACTGTGGAACCCCAACACCTGAAAATAGTGAAATAATCTCAGGGATTGCTCGGAAACCATTCATAGCTTGATAAGAAGTTAAAGCATAAACCAGTTCAGGTTTGTGATTCGAATCCCTATAATTCCTGTGATGAGCTGAAAGAGGAACCTGAGCTTGCTCTTCTTTGTGGAAACCAAGCTCAGCTTCCTCTTTACTCGGATGCACTTGAACAGACAGTGCACTTTCAGCGGCTAGAATTTTAAATAGATACGGTAACTCTCCAAATTTCTCACTTATCTGCTTTGATAGAAACTCATCTTTGTGAACATCAATCAATTGAGACAATAATACTTTTAAGTCGCTACTTTGAACCTTTGAGCACCCATTTGGATGAGCCCCCATCCACATTTCAGCTTGTGGTTCATCGCCAATGTTATCTATATCAAATAACTGATTAAACGAAGACTTACTACCCCAAGCAAAATTTTGAATGACATTATCCATCTCAAAAAATTTTTTTTCTTTTTCAGCTTCAAACATTTATGTAATTCCTGACACCTTAAATTTTAGCCACCTCAAAAAATAGGCATGCTACCGCCCTTTGATAATCAGGCGAAATCACACTACGCATATACAGGAATGGCTTAATACTTATGTTATTATCTCCAATGTCTCAGTAGGAAGCAAAAAAAATTCTATTTCTCCTCTTACCAATCACAGTAATGGCTTTGAGGTCTAAATGGTAAGAACCTAACTATGACTTCGGCTCTATATACACCAAACCCAAAACCTCGCTATACTCCTACCCTATAATTTTTCGCCCAATAACGAATAAGAGTTCAAGATATGCAAGAGTTAGTTCCATTTGTTCAAGAGAATATGATTTTAGCCATCGTATGGATCGGCTTGGTTGTTGCCATCATTGCGAACGTTATCAAGACATCAAACGCCGCTTACAAAGAGATCACGGCAGCGCAAACCACACACATGATTAATCGTGAAAACGGTGTTGTGGTTGATATTCGTACTAAGGATGAGTTCAAAAAGGGCCATATTACTGACGCAGTTCACATTTTGCCGTCAGATATCAAAGCAAATAGCTTTGGTAGCCTTGAAAGCCACAAAGCCGACCCAATCATCGTAGTATGTAAGACAGGTCAAACAGCTCAAGAAAGCGCTAACCTACTGGTTAAAGCTGGTTTCGAAAACGTAAGCGTGCTGAAAAGCGGCTTAGTGGCTTGGAGCGAAGCTAACCTACCTTTGGTGAAAGGTAAAAAGTAGTTAAAGGTAAGCTGACCTAACTAAACGAATATGACTTTAAGGTTTTGTTCAACAGAGATGGCGAACGAAACCTAATTATAAATTTTTAAGGACAAGAAAATGGCTGAAGCAGCACAACAAGACGCACAACAGAACTTCGCAATCCAACGTATCTTCCTAAAAGACGTATCTTTCGAAGCGCCAAACTCTCCAGACATGTTTCAAAAAGAGTGGAACCCAGATGTAAAACTGGACCTAGACACTCAAAGCCGTGAACTTGGCGAAGGCGTGTACGAAGTAATCCTACGTCTAACGGTTACGGTTAAAAACGCAGAAGACACTGCATTCCTTTGTGAAGTTCAACAAGGCGGCATCTTCTCTGCAAGCGAAATGGAAGCTGGCCAACTAGCTCATTGCCTAGGTGCATTCTGCCCGAACATCCTGTTCCCATACGCTCGTGAAACGATTTCTAGCCTAGTGGTTAAAGGTACGTTCCCACAACTGAACCTAGCACCAGTTAACTTTGATGCTTTGTTCATGAACTACCTACAAAACCAAGCTCAACAAGCTGAAGGCGAACAAGCTTAAGTCTCAAAGTAGAGCTTAACTCTAACGATTCAAGCGCTAGTTAGCTTTTAAGTGCACATCGCAACTTCTGCGATGTGCATTTTTTCTTTACACTGTACTAAAATTGAAAGCTCCTCTGATTTTAGTGGATAGCTTTTCCAAGACTCTTCGATTTCCCTCATTATTTTTAGGTGGAAGCATGACAGAAACAACTCACCCGACAATCTCGACAAACGCTTACGGCAAAGAGATCGCCATGGCAGTAATTGGCGCAGGTTCTTACGGAACATCTCTAGCTATCTCTCTAGCGCGTAACGGTGCAAACGTTGTTCTGTGGGGGCATGATCCTGTTCACATGGCTCGTCTCGAATCTGAGCGCGCAAATAATGAATTTCTACCAAATATCGACTTCCCAGAAAGTCTGATCATCGAGTCAGACCTTGAGAAGGCAGTAACAGCAAGTCGTGATCTTCTTGTTGTCGTCCCTAGCCACGTATTTGGTATCGTTTTAAATAGCCTTAAGCCTCACTTAACAGATTGTTCTCGTATCTGCTGGGCTACTAAAGGTTTAGAGCCGGAAACTGGTCGCCTGCTAAAAGATGTCGCTCATGATGTGCTTGGTGATGGGTACTCGTTAGCAGTTCTATCAGGACCTACCTTCGCCAAAGAGCTAGCGATGGGTATGCCAACGGCAATCTCTGTGGCTTCCCCTGATGCAGAATTCCTTGAGCAACTTCAAGAAAAAATTCACTGTGGCAAAACGTTCCGTGTGTACGCAAATTCAGATTTTATTGGCATGCAGCTTGGTGGTGCAGTGAAAAATGTCATCGCCATTGGTGCTGGCATGTCGGATGGTATTGGTTTTGGTGCCAATGCACGTACTGCACTTATCACTCGCGGTCTAGCTGAGATGAGTCGACTAGGCGCAGCTCTTGGTGCGCAACCAGAAACCTTCATGGGCATGGCTGGATTGGGTGACCTAGTGCTAACCTGTACTGATAACCAATCACGTAACCGTCGCTTTGGTTTGGCACTTGGCGCAGGTAAAGATGTAGATACAGCACAAGAAGAAATTGGCCAAGTAGTGGAAGGTTATCGCAACACCAAAGAAGTTTGGTTACTATCAGAGCGTATGGGCGTTGAAATGCCCATTGTTGAACAGATTTATCAAGTGTTGTATCAAGGGAAAGATGCACACCTAGCAGCACAAGATCTGCTTGCTAGAGACAAAAAGTCAGAAAGATAGTAAGAGCAGATACGAAATTAGAGTAAGCGAGATACGAAGAGAGTTAAAGGTACGGGTAATCAAGATGCGAATAGCATAAAGTAAATGACCCGAACAAAGTTCTCCAACTCGCTCGTTCCTCACTCTTGAAGATGACGTTAATATAATGCTCGTCATTGAAGAATGAAGTATCTGGAATCTCATTTACGCTAATTGGCTTTTCTAAGCTCTTCGTATCTATCATCTCGCTACGCGTATCTGATTTAAAAGAATGGATGGAAAAATGAAACACTGTGAACAGCAAAAAGTTTGGCAATGCATAGTGAAGGAAGCTCGACAGCAGTCAGAGCAAGAACCTATGCTTGCGAGTTTTTATCATGCCACGATCATCAACCATGAAAGTTTAGGCGCAGCCCTTAGCTACATCCTAGCAAACAAGCTAAAGACGGCTTCAATGCCAGCAATGGCAGTACGTGAAGTGGTTGAACAAGCATTTA
The DNA here is from genome assembly GCF_041439695.1 of Vibrio sp. FF266. Lineage (NCBI taxonomy): Bacteria > Pseudomonadati > Pseudomonadota > Gammaproteobacteria > Vibrionales > Vibrionaceae > Vibrio > Vibrio sp. FF266. The sequence continues at coordinate 47,331 of NZ_JBGOOO010000027.1, read as the reverse complement.
AGCAGGATCAATCGATTATCGATGCGGCAGCTTGTGATATTTGCGCGACGGTAAATAGAGATCCTGCGGTCGAGATGTACTCGATGCCTCTACTTTATCTGAAAGGCTACCACGCTCTGCAAGGTTACCGAGTAGCGAATTGGCTATGGAAACAAGGGCGTATCGCACTTGCTACTTACCTACAAAACCAAATTTCAGTTGCTTGCCAAGTTGATATTCACCCAGCCGCGCGTATCGGTAAAGCTATCATGCTCGACCACGCCACTGGTATCGTGATTGGTGAAACTGCTGTCGTCGAAAATGATGTATCGATCCTTCAAGACGTTACCCTTGGTGGTACTGGTAAAGAAGGCGGCGACCGTCACCCCAAAATCCGCGAAGGCGTAATGATTGGGGCCGGTGCTAAAATACTCGGCAACATTGAAGTAGGTGAAGGCGCGAAGATTGGTTCATGCTCTGTTGTACTACAAGCCGTACCACCTCATACAACAGTCGCAGGCGTTCCTGCAAAAATTGTCGGAAAACCGAAAACAGATAAACCATCTTTAGATATGGACCAAGGCTTCAATGGTCGCTCGCAAAATTTCATTCATGGTGATGGAATATAAGAGCTGACCCTAGGTTCGATGAGCCAAGATACGAAAGACTTAAGAGCAGATGCTGAAAACTAATAAGAGCAACATGACGATAATGATGAAACCAGTCCAAGTAATTAGCACTGTTCTTTTGATATCTGCCAGCCTTTGCGCTGTTCTTTTCTCTGCATCGCCACTTGCCGCATCGAAAGGGGAGCTGAAAGGTGTGTCGAGTGAGATATCTCGTCAACAAAAAACACTATCCTCACAACAGAAGAAGCTCGACAATTTACAAGCAAACCTCAAGCAACAAGAGCTCTCTATCTCCTTGCTTGAAAAAGCCATTAAAACAAGTAAGAAACAACTCAATACCGCCAATGCTAATGTTGCTAGCTTAGATAATAAGATTAAAGCGCTTACAACACAGAAAAAAGCCCATACCGACAAGTTAGAGCAGCTGATTCAGACTTACTACATGACCAGCAGAGCCAAAGCCTCTTCTCACATCTTAAATACTGGCGTTGAAGAAGACCGCATTAGTCACTATTACCAACACCTCGCCAAAGCGCGTTCTGCAACAATCAAAACGATCGAACAAACTCAACTTGAATTAGAAGAAAGCCATAAGCAACGCCAACTTGAGCAAGAACAAATAGCAGCGCTGTTAAATCAACAGGTAGCAAAGCGCAACAAACTATCGCAGACCCAAACACAGCGTAAAAAGACCGTCGGCAGTATTAAGAAAAACATCTCTGGCGACAAAAATTACTTAGCCGAACTTCAACGTAATGAAACTCGCCTAAAAGCCGAAATAGCGAAAGCAGAAAAAGCCGCACGAGAGAGACGCAATACTGTCCCTATGGATGGCTTAGCCAAACGTAAAGGTAAACTGCCTTGGCCAATCAAAGATAAAGTTCTGCATAACTACGGCTCACGCCAAACTGGTCAAGTAAATTGGAAAGGCATGGTGATCAAAGCGAAATACGGTCAACAAGTAAAATCCGTATACTCGGGAACGGTCGTATTTGCCGAGTACTTGCGTGGTTATGGTTTAGTGGTACTGCTTGATCACGGTAAAGGCGACATGACACTGTATGGCTTTAACCAAGCGCTTTTAAAGAAAGAAGGTGACAAGGTTAAAGCGGGTGAGGCGATAGCTCTCGCCGGTGACACTGGTGGACAAACCCGACCATCGCTGTACTTTGAAATTCGTAGAAACAGCCAAGCTCAAAACCCGAAAAGATGGTTGGTTCGATAAAGAGCAAATACGGGATGCGAGTAACCGAGAGAAGAAAAGCAAAACCAAGTCGTTGGAACCTCTGAACTCGCATTTATCAGACTGAGTCATTCCAGAATTGAAGAACTAAATATCTGGAATCTCTACCTCATACTGCCGTGAATCACCTTTCGAAACACGACATAAAAAGATTCACTATCACGCTCGTCCCTCGCTGTAGGGAATGACGCACTACTTAAAATATACTTTTTAAGCAGACTACTTAGAGTTCAACGCTCTCACACCATCTTCTAGCAATGTCAGTTGCTCAAAGCCTTGAGTCGTTGCAATCGGCTTAACCGTAGCGATCATCTGCAACATTCCTTGATGCACAACTTGCTCAGTAATTTGAGCTTTTGGGGACATCGCCGACTGATACGCCAACCAACCTGATGCGATCAAGTGAAGAGATGTGACCATCGACTTCATTTCTGCATCTGTTGCCTTTAGCAAATTCAACTCAACAAATACTCTCATAATATCCACAAGATTCGTTTGCAGCTTTTCTTGAACGGCCATGTAATCAAGATGCAGTTTTTCATCACGAGACAATATTTCAGGCAGGTTCGCATAGAAGAATCGGTACTTCCACATCAGCGTGAAGATGGAATCTAAGTAGCTCTTTAGTAGCGTCAGGCTTTCTTGCTGCCCTTGAATCGGAGTAAATCTTTCAAGTAACTCTGTCGAGTAGAGAGTAAAGATATCACGTACAATTTCTTGTTTGTTGCGGAAGTGGTAGTAGAGGTTTCCGGGGCTGATTTCGATGTGTTCAGCAATATGATTGGTCGTAATACTACGCTCGCCGTGCTCATTAAAAAGCTCTAGAGCTGCGTAAACAATCTTGTCACGTGTTTTCATTAGCATTAGTATCCCTATCCGTTTAGTGGTTCAGTATATCGCCACTAAACAGATAGATCGACCTGTTCACATCTGGTCGAATTAGCTATAGCTACATGGCAGACAGTTTATTTACTGTACTTTTTCACCATGTTTACTACATTTACTACATCATGCCTTGTTATGCCCATATGCATTGGCAATGAAATGATTTCATTACTGGCTATCAAAGCTTTTGGGCAACGACCAGATTTTTCATACATTTTGTACTCTGAATTATCTGTATAATGCACACCTGGATAGATATCATTTTCATTTAGCTTGATTAGTAACTCATCTCGATTTGAAACTCGTATTTGAAGTAAATGTGTCGATGATTCACACCCTTGAGCAATCGGAACTATTTTTACATTATCACATTCAGATAACTCTTCACGATACCACTTAGCTAACTGTCTGCGATAAGAATTATCATTATCCAAGTATTTAAGTGCAACTAAAGCCATACCGGCCATAATTGAGTTGCCATGATATTTAAAGCCTAAATCTTCAACATCATATTTCCACTTATAAGCACCTTGTGCGGCTGTACGCGCGTAAGTATCTTTATTAATACCCAACCAAGTTAGTTTACGTGCTAACGCATCATATTCTGGGTTCTGAAAACAAATCATTCCAGAGTCAGCTGTAGGCATATTTTTTACAGCTTGATAACTAAACACGGTGACATCAGCATTATAACCTACGTGCTTTCCCTCAAACCTTGACCCGGCCATGTGCGCCGCATCTAATACTAGAGCCAACCCACGCTCTTTACACAGCTTTGCCACCGCTTCAAGTTGACCAGTATTTCCACCGAGCCCCACAAAAACAACAGCTTTAGTCTTATCTGTTATCTTTTCTTCAATACTCTGAGGGTCTAAGCATAAGTACTCATCAACATCAGCAAAAATAGGCTCTAGACCAGCGTACTTAATAGCGTGGTTAGTAGAGACAAATGTTAAAGATGCAGATATAACTTCATCGCCATCACTCCAATTATGCGCACGCTTCAAGACTTCAAATGCGAGGTGAAGGCCCGCTGTTGCTGAACTCAAAAAGTGAGCATGAGGTAGGCTAGTATACTTTTTCCATTCATCCTCAATTTCGACAGTTTTAAAGCCCATTCCTGTCCAGCCTTTTTCTAGGCACTCTCTTACATGCTCTAGACACTCATCAACACGAAACTTTGGAACAAATAATTGCGTTGTCATCTTATAAAGCCTTATTTTTTAGAAATGCTCAGCATCTTTAAGTAGCAGCCCATTCTTGTCTTTATCTGAAACGATCAAACTTTCTTCATCTAATTGCCAATCGATCTTTAATTCTGGATCATTCCAGGCAATAGAACGTTCACTTTGTGGGAAGTAATAATCGGTTGTTTTATACAAAAACTCGACTTCATCTGTCAACGTCAGAAAACCATGAGCAAAACCCTCAGGGATCCATAATTGCTTCTTATTCTCCTGACTCAGTTCAAACGATTGCCACTGTTTATAGGTTGGAGAGTCAGCCCGTAGATCGACCACGACATCTAAAACTTTTCCACGGACAACTCGAACAAGTTTGCCTTGCGGGTGCTGTATTTGATAATGCAGGCCTCGAAGCACAGCCTTACCTGATTTAGAGTGGTTATCTTGAACAAATTGAACGCTTCGGCCAATTAATTTTTCAAAGTTTGAATGATTGAAGCTTTCCATAAAAAAGCCTCTCTCATCTTCAAAAACTTTAGGCTCAATTATCAAAATGTCTTTTAATTTAGTCTTAGTTGCTTTCACTGTTTACAAGCCTCTCTAGATATTGTCCATATTCATTCTTTAGCATAGGCTTTGCTAAGTTTGATATATCCTGGCTACTTAACCACCCATTACGCCAAGCTATTTCTTCTAAACAAGCAACCTTTAGCCCTTGTACATTTTCGATGGTTTGCACAAAAGATGAAGCCTCATGAAGGCTTTCGTGAGTACCTGTATCTAGCCACGCAAAACCACGACCTAATAGCTCTACATTCAGTGAGCCATCGTTTAGGTACATTTCATTGATAGTGGTAATTTCTAACTCACCTCGATGAGATGGCTTTACTTTTTTTGCCATTTCTACAACTCGATTATCGTAGAAATACAAACCAGTTACCGCATAGCTAGATTTTGGCACATCAGGCTTTTCTTCGATCGAAACAGCTCTCATTTTTTCGTCAAATTCGACCACACCAAAACGCTCAGGATCTTTGACTTGATAACCAAAAACAGTTGCTCCAGACTCTTTTGAAGCTGCATTTTGTAGAGTTCTAGAAAAAGCCTGACCATAGAAGATGTTATCCCCTAACACCAAACAAACACTGTCATCACCAATAAACTCTTCACCTATGATAAAGGCTTGCGCTAAACCATCTGGGCTTGGTTGAATTGCATACTCAAGGTTGATGCCAAAATCTGAGCCATCACCAAGTAGGCGTTGGAAACCAGCGTTATCTTCAGGTGTCGTAATAATTAAAATATCTTTGATACCAGCTAGCATTAACGTCGAGATTGGGTAAAAAACCATCGGCTTATCGTAGATGGGCAAAAGCTGTTTTGATACGCCGCGAGTGAGTGGATACAACCGCGTGCCTGAGCCTCCAGCAAGAACAATCCCTTTCATTACTTATCAACCTTACCATTTACAACTAAATCTGAAGAAACACCTAAGCGTTCACCAGCGTAAGAGCCATCTAATACTCGTGACCACCATTGTTTATTATCTAAGTACCACTCGACAGTTTTACGAATACCTGATTCGAAAGTTTCTTCTGGCTTCCAACCCAATTCTCGTTCAATCTTTGACGCATCGATGGCGTAGCGTACATCATGCCCAGGCCTATCAGTGACATAAGTTATTAAGTCAAGGTAGTTACCCACACCGTCTGGCTTATTGGGCACCAACTCTTCAAGTAATGTACAGATCGTTTTTACTACATCAATGTTTGCTTTTTCATTGTGACCACCAATGTTATAGGTTTCACCTACCTCACCTTCAGTGACCACCTTGTACAACGCTCGAGCGTGGTCTTCGACAAATAACCAATCACGGATTTGCATACCGTTGCCATACACTGGCAGAGGTTTTCCATCGAGTGCATTCAAGATCATCAATGGGATTAATTTTTCAGGGAAGTGGTAAGGGCCGTAGTTATTTGAGCAATTAGTTACGACGGTTGGTAAACCATAGGTGCGTAGCCAAGCTCGGACGAGATGATCAGAAGAAGCTTTCGAAGCTGAGTATGGGCTTGATGGCTCATACGACGTCGTCTCGGTAAACAAGTCATCCGTACCTTCTAAGTCGCCATAGACTTCGTCAGTAGAGATATGGTGGAAACGAAAATCCGCTTTATCACTTTCAGAGAGTTCATTCCAATAGGCTCTAGTCGCTTCAAGTAATGTATATGTACCAACAATATTAGTTTCGATAAATGCAGCAGGGCCGTCAATCGAACGGTCAACATGAGATTCAGCCGCCAAGTGCATCACCGCATCGGGTTTATGCTGTTCAAATATACGGTCTAGTTCAGTACGATTACAAATGTCGACCGCTTCAAATGCATAGCGCTCATGGTCTTCAAGCTCAACAAGAGACTCTAAGTTACCTGCATAAGTTAATTTATCGACATTAATAACACTATCAGATGTATCGTTAATAATGTGACGAATGACCGCAGAACCGATAAAACCAGCACCGCCTGTGACTAATATCTTCATAAAAACCCTAAAATATAAAGTGACAAAACTCTTTTCATTGTGTAACTCAGTCGCTCGCTATTCAAGTAGAGTTTGAGCTATTAGCACCAACTCTAAGTTTCATTAACTCAAATAGCTCCGAGTCAATTACTACCGCAATAAATCTCATGCGATGACCTTCGCACAAACTCGTAAAGTAGAGAACTATCATACTAGCCTCCATAAACTCGAGTTTGAGATAAGTAATAATGACTAGATTAACACAATCATATCACACTAGAATTAAAGAATTATTCCGCTAGCTCGCTTCGTTTGTTCCTTGCTATACTCGTGTGAGTTTGTATTCAAAAAAGTAGGAAGAAATATGATTATCGTAACTGGTGGTGCAGGCATGATTGGCAGCAATATTGTTAAGGCGCTCAATGAAGCAGGCCACAACGATATTCTAGTTGTCGACAACTTAAAAGATGGCAAAAAATTTAAGAACCTGGTTGATCTAGATATCACCGATTACATGGATCGTGATGACTTTCTAACTCAAGTTATGGCTGGTGATGATTTCGGTCATATTGAGGCTATTTTCCATGAAGGTGCATGTTCTGCGACCACAGAGTGGGATGGCAAATACATGATGCTAAACAACTACGAATACTCGAAAGAGTTACTGCATTACTGTATCGAGCGCGAGATCCCCTTCTTGTATGCTTCTTCTGCTGCCACTTATGGTGAAACCGATACCTTTATCGAAGAGCCGCAGTACGAAGGCGCGCTAAACGTATACGGCTATTCAAAACAGCAATTTGATAACTATGTGCGTCGCCTAACTGCAGATGCAGCCGCGCACAACGAAACGCTTTCTCAAATCACTGGTTTTAGATACTTCAATGTCTACGGTCCACGTGAACAGCACAAAGGCAGCATGGCCTCTGTCGCATTCCACCTAAACAATCAAATGAACGCAGGTGAAAACCCGAAATTATTCGCAGGAAGCGAAACCTTCAAGCGTGATTTTGTGTATGTTGGTGATGTTGCGGCCGTAAACCTGTGGTTCTTAAAAAATGGCGTATCAGGTATCTTCAACCTAGGTACAGGTAATGCCGAATCATTTGAAGAAGTCGCAAAAGCGGTGATTAAACATCACGGTAAGGGACAGATTGAAACCATCCCATTCCCTGAGCATTTGAAAGGCGCTTACCAAGAGTTTACTCAAGCTGATTTAACTAAGTTGCGTAATACTGGTTGCGATGTTCAATTTAAATCGGTTGCTGAAGGCGTCAGCGAGTACATGCAGTCAGTTAATCGCTAGATTACACTCTCCCGAAAACAAGCTAACTGTATACTGTTAGCTTGTTCAATCTATATCGCCAGTTAAAGGTTTACAGTGACAACTCAACGCGACGACTACGATCCTAAAGCATACAACCCTAAATTCATCAGTGCGTTTTTATCACCAAAACACTGGGGAACTTGGCTCGGGCTATGCCTATGCCTGCCCATTTCTTTGCTGCCAAACTCGATTCGAGTAGCCATCGCAAAATTCGTGGCGACAAAAATGGCGAAGAAGCAACGTGGCTCAGTACAAAAGGCACGTATAAACCTCGCGCTTTGTTTTCCAGAAAAGTCTGTTCAAGAGCGTGAAACTATTCTAACCAATTGCCTAACAACTGCTGGCGCCTTTTTACTTGGTTTTCCTGCTATATCATTACGCAGTAAACGTTGGCTTGAAAGGCACTCAGAAATCATTGGATTAGAACACTTACAGCAGCTACAGCAAGACAATCAAAGTGCTATTTTGCTAGTACCTCACTCTTGGTGCATCGACATTCCGGCGATCCTTTTAGCTTCAAGAGGCTTACCCGTTTCTGCGATGGCCAATAGCCAGAAAAATCCTCTGACCGACTGGTTAATGCACAAGCAAAGAGTTCAGTATGGCGGACGAGTTTATGATCGCAGTGGCGGCATTAAGCCTTTTATCAAATCAGTCAAAGATGGCTACTTAGGATATTACTTGCCAGATCAAGACCATGGCCCAGAACAAAGTGTATTCTCAGACTTCTTTGCGACTGAAAAAGCAACCTTGCCTGGACTTGGAAAACTAGCAAAAGTAAGCCGAGCGAAGATCGTTCCAACCTTTGCCAGCTATAATATTGAGACGGGTAAATACGAAATTGAAATCAAAGCACCCATTGAGTTATCCGGCGATGAACATCAAGACGCTAGGGCAATGAATGAAGTCGTTGAAGGTTTTGTTAATCCGAAACCTGAGCAGTACATGTGGATTTTAAAGTTGTTAAAAACACGTAGGAACGGACAAGACCCATATGTGGGTTATTAACCTACATATAGGTATAAACCCACACGTAGGCATATAGACTCGATTGATTAATTAGAAAACTCTAGCTAATCAATCGTTTGAAATCTTTTATGTTAATGAAGGCCCCTTGATGCTCTTTGATCTTTTCAAGTGGCCACTCCCACCACTGTTCCATTAAAAGAGCTTCCCTTTCGTCTTCAGTAAAGCGCTTCTTAATTTCCTTCGCTGGAACACCACCCACAATACTGAATGCTTCTACATCTTTGGTCACAATAGAACCTGTTGCAATCACTGCACCATGCCCGATAGTCACTCCTGGGAATATTTTCACGTCTTCACCAATCCAAACATCGGATCCAACAACAACTTGGTAATGCTCCTCAACATACTTAGTATGCGAGTAAATAGTACCTTTGTTAAAATCCAATCCTTGTTTCTGCATCAATCGATGATCTGCTCGATGAAAGCAAGGGTGAGTCGACACATAATCATTAACCGGGTGGTTATTTAGGACAATTTTCACATTATTAGCAATCGAGCAAAAACGACCTATTTTGACATTGTTCATATTACAATGAGTATCAATATAAGTACCGAAGCCAATATATGAAGCATTCACATCACAATCGCTTGCTACAGAGTTACAGCCTTCAAATTGAGTGTCTGTAAAGTTTGATTTTCGAGAAAGGAAGTTCTTCTGTTTTTTTTGATCACGAATGAATATTAGCTTCTTAATCTTGCGTATGATTTTTTTCATAATGAGTCTATTCGCCATTACCAGATAGGAGTTTGTGATAAAAACCATCAACAGTGTAATCTTCAAGCTTAATCAAAACTGATTCGTCAAACTCGCTAGAAATAAAGTATTCCATACTACCAGTAAGTTCATTTAGAGAGTCAAATATAAGAAAGTTATCTTTTGAGTATAAAGGGTGATTATAAAGACTCGTATTATTCGTGATTACTTTTTTTCGAGCATACAATGCTTCTTTAACCCTCATAGTATCAGACGTCTGTCCATCAAGAACCATTTCCAATACACATTTGGTATTGAGCATCACGGTTAGGTATTCAACATAGGAATAAGACGGTTTCTTGTCAAAAACAATAAAATTGCACTTAAAACCATCTAATGCACCTTTTATTTTCTGAACCTTTTCTTTCCTTCCTTTATCCACGCCGACAAAAGAAACATCGAAATCAGATGTTCTTTCTATCTCATCGATGATTTTTAGTTGAGGCATAGGTAGGTAAATATGCTTAAAGTCATACTTTGCTGCATCACCTTCATCAAAAGTATATGTTTCAAAACCTTTTAGGTGATGGTTCAGGCTTCCATCTGTGACATTTCTAAAAACAATCACCTTCCTCCCATCAATCTTTGATATCGACTTTATATCTCTCAGAGAATCGGTGGTGAATATGACATCGAAGCCATTTAGTGCCTTTATTTTTCGTCTTATGATCGCTCCATAAGCCTCATGATAATGTTTTTTACTATAGAAAAATAAAAAGGAAACTAATTTAACTAGCCACTTACTTAGGAATATATGATGCTTTTCATAATCAGACGATAGGACGTCAATTTCTAGTTTTTCATACTGTTGCTTATAGCCTACAAAAACCAGTTTCGGTTTCAATTTATCGTTCATAAGGCAACCTTTTAAAAGACTCGACAATACTTCCTAATGCACTATTGGCTTTACTACCTTCAACTACCTTCTCGTAATAACTAACATACGCTGCAGCCATGACATCGGCATTGAATTGATCTCTCGCGTATTCATTGCAACGAGCTGAATCATAGGTGTCAGAATTTAAGATCCCTTCTACGAGCTCTTGTTCACAGCTCGATAAAAGACCTACCTCACCAGAAACTAATTCCGGCAGTGAGCCATAGGGTGTACCAAACACTGGACAACCAAAATACAAACTCTCTGTAATCGCTAAGCCAAACGGTTCATGCCAAGTCACGGGGAATATCAGACCTTTTGACTGAGTCATGATCTGAGATTTCGTTTTATCGTCCACCATCCCTAAAAAACGAACATGACGATCTAACGTTAACCTGAAACCCATTTTTAGGTTCAATCGATGGCCGCCCAACACATCAAGCTGCTGGCCAGCTTTCTTGGTAATATCAATGGCACCTTGAACATTTTTAACTCGCCACGCCGCTTTCCCAAGAAAATGGAAACGTTCTCGTTTCAAGTTAAAGTTAGGCTTTTGGTAGTTGTCCCAATTCAAGCCATTGTAAACATAAGCTTGTGCACCATGATTTTTTGCATGCTGAGATGAAACAAAGACGGTATTAGGGTCAATAGGGCCGTCTGAATTACCATGCTGCGTTAAAATGTAGGGATAAGAGATAGGCTCTAGATCAGAGTGGAAATGCACAACATCAATATCATTTGGAAGCTGACTTTGCAGTGGTACATTCGGTTGATACTCTATGACTCTCGCCCAATCACACTTTGTGCCTTTGCCAGCGAGCAGAGTCACTCGGTGCCCGGCAAGATGCAAAGCATAAACCAAGTCCCAAATGACTCGTTCCGTTCCACCGTAATTCACCACAGGTAACGTGGCTCTTGTATACATTAAAATATTCATAATCACTTAATTTTTAAAAGCTTTTACTTTAGCGACAACTGCTTGATGAACACACTCTGGAACAAATTGCTCTATGTCTCCACCATGAATAGCGACTTCACGAACCAATGTTGATGATAAAAAAGCAAACTCTTCTGAAGGTGTCAAAAACAGGCTCTCTAGTTCTGGTTTTAACCGACGATACATTGTCGTCAAACCAAATTCATACTCAAAGTCCATTGTCGTTCTTAAGCCACGCACCAAAATTGAGGCATTTTGCTCGGTCGCGAAATCAACCAGCAAACCGCTAAAACCTTCAACGGAAACATTAGGTAATTCATGGCAAGTTTCTCGCAATAAGGCCACACGCTCATCTAAGCTAAATAAGGTGGCTTTACTTGGGCTCTCTGCGACACCAATGACAAGCTTTTCAAACATACATGCGGCACGTTTAATTAAGTCATAGTGACCGTTAGTCACTGGATCAAAAGTACCTGGGTATATTGCTATTTTCATGACATTCCTTTATTCACTGGATGTTTTCTTGTTTTTCAATCGGCCTAATACACGCTCTAGCTGCTCAATCACCGATTCTGTAGAAATAAGGGCCATAAGATCTTTTCCTTTTACTCGGGTTCCCCATGGAAGATCGCTAACCGCTTTGCCGCGTTGCTCTTCAGCAATCTGTTCATAAACAGAAACCACATTGTCTAAACTATGGTAAGGCCCAGTGCGCATTGGGTTACTGTGCGCATACAAACCAATCACGGGGACACCTTGAGTCGTCGCGATGTGTGCTGGCCCTGAATCAGGAGCGATCACTACACTGGATTTATCAATCACTGCGGTAAGCTGCTTTAACGAGGTTGAGCCGACTAAGTTAATACAAGGTGATGTCATGTGTTGAGATATATTGTCGACTAAATTGCGCTCTCTATCCGTTGGAGCACCACAAAAAACCACTTTAAAGCCTAACTGATAAGCGTGATCGGCGACAGCGGCATAGCGCTCAACTAACCAGTTTCTCTCATCTTTACTCGCGGCAGGGCTAATAACAATATACGGCTCATGCGCAAGCTCCATCGATAGTCTTTGATCTTCATCAGACAAAGCAAGCTCCCATGTCGGCACCTGTTTGGGACATCCCAAAAAATAAGCAAATTCAGAGAAATTATCTAACACATGAGATGCGTCCGTTTTTGGCAGCTTGCGATTGGTAAAGAGCCACTGCCCCTCTTTGGCACGTGTCCAACTAAAGCCAAGTTTTACTTTTGCCTTTATCCCTATCGTTAACAGGCTGGCTCTTAGTGCAACTTGCATATGCAGTAAATAATCAAACCGAGTTGAACGCAGGGCTCTCCATACTTCTTTCATTCCTTTTAGGCCGCGTTTTTTATCAAACACGACAACTTGAATTCCAGGTATATCACCAAGTAATTGAGCTTCGATTTTTCCCATCACCCACGTGATCTGACATTCTGGATAGGTAGCTTGAATAAGTTGCACTACAGAAAGAGCATGACAAACGTCACCAATGGCAGATAAACGCAGAATACAAATAGATTTGGGAGCAGAAAGAACGTTATTCATTGATCGGTTCCAATGGCATCATTTCTAGGACAGCAGAAACAACGTTATCTGGCTTGATATCTTGAAGGCATGGCGAATAGACATCATCGCTAATTTGACATCTGTTTTTATAACAAGGGACGCAGTTACGTTCAGATTGCACAAGTCTAATATTGGCGACTCTTTGGGAGCTAACACCATTGCTGTATAAATTGTTCGTTACATCAATTGGCTCTTCATAAGGCCAAGGTGACCACATGCTTGCTGGCGCCACGCTAATAATAGATACAATTGGGATAGAGTAACCTGATGCGAGGTGACCAGGGCCACTATCAGGTCCAACAAAACCATCACTGTGTTTTATTAATACAGAGGTTTGAGCTAATGATAATTCCCCCAAAACACTGACCAGTTGATTCGATTCAGGAACTTGGCTAATGATTTGTTCAACAATGGTCTCGTCTCGTTCTAATTTAGCGCCAGATAAGACAATATTATAACCTGCAGATATCAGACGATTGATGACTTCAACCCAATACGAGACTGGCCACTGCTTAATTTCGTTGGAGGATGGCGCATGCACAACAATGTAGTTTGATGGCAATCTCTTTTGAACCACTGAAGGTAATAACTCTTCGGGAGAGACTAGCCGTGCAATACAATTAACATCTATGGTATCCAGCATACGAGCAACGCGACTCATTTTATGCTCAAAGCGATGCTGTTCTTTAATGTAATGAGTATAAATTAACTTTTTAACCCAGGCGCCAGAAAGCGATTCATCAATTGCACCAAGTCTTTTCTTACCAAAGATAAAACTATAGATAGCTGTTCTATCATTAAGCATTTCATTGACGACTAAATCATATCGACCATGCGTTTTTAAAATCCGGTAATAGTCCTTAACGGATGCTCTTGGCGGAATTTCAACTAAAGAGTCAACGTCTGGATTGGTACCAAAAACCATCTCCCCTCTAGCATTAACTAAAACATCTATTGTTGCGGTCGGAAACGCTTTTCTCAGACTATGGGTAAAAGCAGAGATCAACAAACTATCACCAATGCAATGAGTGGCAACAACTAATATTTTTTGGTAACTACATGAATCGTTCATTAATCTGTTCGGCGTTTGATATACTGTTCTACCAAGTATGCCATAAACTCCCCAATACGAGACAGTGATTCATGTTTACAACAAAGCAAATCCATAAAACAACGTACTGGTATAATCCTAAATTACTCACCGAAGACGTTGAATTGGCTTTTTCTGTGGATTATTGGAAGGCGAATCAAGCAATACTGGGGCACGCTCAAGGTAGAGGAACAACATGGTTTGTTAAGGGAGAAAAAAGCAATTTCGCTCTTCGACATTATCATCGCGGCGGCTTGTTTGGAAAGCTAGTTAGAGACAGCTATTTATTTACTGGATTAGAGAACTCACGAGCATACCAAGAGCTAATGTTACTTGAGCTTCTAGCCACACATAAAGTTAATGTCCCGACACCCGTTGCTGCGAAAGTTTCGCAAGAAGGGCTCGTTTACAAAGCCGATATTTTAATTGAAAAGATTTCCGACGCAGAAGACTTAGTAAAGATACTATCAAACAAAAAACTATCCGATTCCCATTTCAACGATATTGGTCATCAAATTCGAAAAATGCACGATGCCGGGGTCAATCATACCGACCTAAATATCCATAACATTCTCGTAGATAAAGCAGGTAAGGTTTGGATTATCGATTTTGATAAATGCTTAACGCAGACAGGCAGCAACTGGAAAGTGAGTAATCTAAAGCGACTCGAGCGCTCATTCGAAAAAGAAGTTCGGTTAGGAAAGATTGATGCTCAGCACTTTGATTTTTCACAAATTGAACAAGGGTACAAAATGAGTACCCTTGAGAGCCTATGATTTATTCTTCTTTCAAACCAAATAACTTACGAAGTTTCTTTTTCTTTTTATAGATATGCCCTCGAATCACTTCAGCAAGAGGGCGCTTGACGGACACTTCTTTAGCTAAGCGTATTTGCTCTTCAAATGGTTTAACTCCATGTTCTTCAAAGAACTGTTCCAACACCGTTCTCGCCCAGTCTTTTCGTCCACTCGTTGAATAATGATTGAGCCAAGCTTTCGCTGGTTCAATATTCACCTGTGTAGAGAGCGCTTCAGATAACGCAAACTGTTCTAGAGTGTGTGCCTCACACCCTTCTTGACGCAACGCTTGAATCAACACATCGGCATAATCAAAAGCTGATGTGTGTTTCCCGGTGATACCGATGACTGCCGATGCCCACATAACTGAGTCTGGATTGGTGCGGTAGATACTGCCATCCATAAGCTTTATATCTCTATCTCTGATATGTGCGTATTCATTAGTGCTTGGCAAAGTATTGATGTTCACTTCTGAGCAAAACAGTAACGCGTTTTTATCCGATATAGAGTCGAAATAGACATTTGTTGGCACGTTAAAGTACGTATCTGTATCTAAAAAAAGCAGTTTATCTTCAGGACTCAACTCTAAATTATCACAAAGATATTTTAAGCCGCGGTTCTTGATTCTAAAGTGATAAGTATTGTCTAGACTCCATTCAGCCTTTTGAGCTGGCGATATCGGAAACACTTTAATTGGCATATTAGCGAAGTGCTCAGGCTCTTCTGCTAGAACAGAAATTTCAGGCCTAGTTCCATTTGCCTCAACCCAATTGGCTAAAAAAGACAAAATGCAAAATCTTGCGCCTTGATAGTAAGTTCTATCATTGCCATAAATGACAAATGTTAAGTGTTTTCTAGCCAATTCTGATTTCATAATTTAGTACTTCGTAATATTTTTAAAAAGTGCTTTGTGCTTGCTGCTGACATGGCTTCGAACATGAGTTCGGTATCCCTCTTTAAACCAACTTCTAACCGTCGCATAAAGTCCTGAGGTTCTACCACTCAACTCACTATCAAATGCACCGGTTTTACTGCCCTGACGAACCAAAGGTGGATGTGTCCAAAAAATATTGTACTCTAATGTCGTTCGCTCATTACCAATATAACCATCAATAGGTGCGTCAGTTATATTGCTTTCCATATGCTCTACCATTGCACGAGCAAAACTAAGGTCATAAAGCAAACCACCAGTAAGCTTGTTCGTTTTACACAAGTACAGATGTTGATTTGGAACTCTTACTGATGCAGGTACTAAGCTCGATGCCTCTTCAATATTTACAAGATACTTTTCTTCACCACGAAGTTCATTTTGGAAAGCTTCTAGTTGCTCAATAAAATCGCTATTTAAAAAAGCATCATCTTCTAACACTAATACTTGTGGAATTTGTTCTTCTACGACTTTTTTCATCACTAAGTAGTGCTTATAAAAGCAAGACTTCTCAGGGAGCCTCAGTGAGTCGTCAAAAAAACCATTTCTAACGTCATCAGATAGATCATCGATATCACCAGCTAACATATATTCGTAATCAGTGATGCCCACTTCTGGCAGGTGCTTATCTATATGTTTTCTACGTTCTTCGTAGCCTTTGCTTACATGAATAACAAAAGTTTTGATCATGGTGATGTCTCAATATTGGTTGACTAATTATTGGTGGCTGAATGATGTATCAATTGGAGTGTTTGTTGTAACGCACCTTGATTCTGTTGAACTATACCATAGCCTATTCGCCCTTTTTCAATTAACTCTTTAGGCTTGGATAATGCACTGATCATTTGTAAAGCAAGCTCATTCTCATCGGCTACAACAGACAGTGCGCTCGAGTCGATCAATTGATTCGCCAGGTCTGCAAAATTGAAATAGCTCGGCCCTGTTAAGCAGTATTTTTGAAGCAGCGCAGGTTCGATGAAGTTATGCCCTCCTACTTTCTTTCCAAGTAGGCTTCCTCCCATAAAAACAAGATCGCTCGCAGAAAGCATAACCATAAGCTCTCCCATCGTATCCCCCAAGTAAACGTCGACATCGAGCGGTAACTCGTCAACAACTTCGGTTCGACGAACCAAAACTAAGCCTTGGTTTTTGGCCAATTCAGCAACTGAATCAAACCGTTCAGGGTGACGAGGTACTATCACTAAGAGTAATTTTGGCAGTTCTCTTTTGGCTTGTTGATAAGCTCTAAATATTTGTTCATCTTCGCCCGCATGAGTGCTCGCGGCGACAACAATCTGCCTACCCTGCCCCAAAAGATCTTTAAGATGCTCGCCTTGTGCGATTACATTATTATCAATCGACACATCGTACTTAATTGACCCTGTGACAATGACTTTTTCGCTCGGCGCACCTAGTAACTCAAATCGAGATTTATCATCAGAGTGTACCGTCAATATTAAACTTAACTTAGAAATTGTCGGATAAATTAACGAACTCATTTTTTGATAATTACTGGCTGATTTTTCGGATAATCGTCCATTGACTAATATCATCGGAATATCATTTTTAGCAACGGTGTTAATGGTGTTTGGCCATAATTCCATTTCAATAATGAGCATGTTATCTGGCTGAATGCGGTTGATAAAACGTTGAACACACCAACTAAAATCAATAGGCATATAACGGTGGCTAATCGAACCGCTCATCTTTTCTACCTGTTCAGCGCCTGTACTCGTTGTTGTAGTGATCAGTATTCTTTTATCTGGGTTTTGTATCGCCAGTTGTTCAACTAACTTTTTACTCGCCAGCACTTCCCCTACTGAAACGGCATGAATCCAAATCACACCCGATTGTCTATTCTTAATAGGCGGTGTAAATCCGAAATGCTCTTTCCAGCGATGACCAAAAGGCGGTTTGTTTGCTTTGGAGCGATATAAGCCCCAAAGCAGAATAGGGCTAACAAGGAAAAGTAGCGCGGTATAGGCCCAACGAACGACGATGCTCATATAACGACCTTATTTATATTTTGCCTTGGGAAATAACATCAAACTGCTCAATAGCACTAATGACTCTACTCGGCATTAACTCAGTGAGGCACTTTAGGTGATGCTTGGGACAAGTTCGTTCAAAGCAAGGTCGGCACTCAATATCGGTATTGATGATCGCCAGTTTGTTCGTTAGCGGAGGCGTATATTTAGGTGAACTAGAGCCATAAACAGCCACGACATTACAGCCCACCGCGGCGGCCACATGCATCAACCCAGAATCATTGCTAACGACAGTACGACAAGCCCCGATCAAGTCTACAGCCTGAATTAAGCTCGTATCTCCAGCTAAATTGAAGCAATCCTGCTGCATATTAACAGGGACTTGTTCGATTATCTTTTGGGTTACTTCACGATCTTTAGCCGAGCCAAACAACCACACTTGGTAACCTTGCTTTATCATCGCTGTCGCTGCTGTTGCAAAGTGATTATCAGGCCAACGTTTCGCAGGGCCAAACTCAGCACCAGGACATAAACCAAGGACAGGCCTTTGATTGTTTAAACCAAATTGCTCCATAGCCTCTTGTTGGCTGGAGTTAACAACTTGCAAACTTGGGAAAGGTAATGATGGTAATTCACCTAAACAACCACTACCCGTCATTTCAGCTTTAGGGTGCGCTAACGCTACATATCGCTCTAACATGTATTGAAACGCTTTTTTATTGGTTCTAACGTCATTTAGCAAACCAAAACGCATTTCACCTTTCCAACCAACTCGTTCAGGAACGCGAGCAAACAGGGGAATTAAAGCTGATTTCGCGGAGTTAGGTAATACGTACGCTTTATCGTACTGTACTTCCCTCAACGATTTACCGATCTTATAACGAGATTTCAGATCAAATTGCCCATGCCCTAGTGGCATTTCAAGAGCTTGATTGACTTGTGGCATTCTTTCCAAAATAGGCTTACACCACGCTGGCGCTAAAACATCAATTTTTGCGTCAGGATACTGTCTTTGCAACTCAATATATAAGCCTTGAGACATTACCATGTCTCCAACCCATGACGGGCCAATAATCAGAATTTTCATTTGTCTTGCTCGTTAATAGCGTGTTCGTTAATAGCTTGGCCAGATAGTCTAAAATATTCTTGAAGTGTTTTAATGCAAACCAATTTTTCTAGTTGTTCATCTTGGAAAGGAGCAAGGTATTCATGCGCATTTTTGATCATCTGTTCAGACTCTTTAGGGTTGTCTAAATAGTATTTGATTTTTTGCTCAAAATCCGACCAGTCATCCTTCACCTCTACATAATGTATGCCTGGCTGCAGAGTGCCTTCCATAAACCACGTTTCAAATTTCATTTTTGGAGTAACGACAAGTGAGTTTGAAGACATTGCC
The DNA here is from genome assembly GCF_041439695.1 of Vibrio sp. FF266. Lineage (NCBI taxonomy): Bacteria > Pseudomonadati > Pseudomonadota > Gammaproteobacteria > Vibrionales > Vibrionaceae > Vibrio > Vibrio sp. FF266. Next base: position 28,178 of record NZ_JBGOOO010000027.1, on the reverse strand, counting down.
CATTTCAAGTTTGATGCAACATCGTTCCCTTCAAGGCAAATAATGAATTTGTATTGAAGCTGCTCTTCTACTGTCATAAATGGCTGTTGCCACTCTGGGTGTTGCTCTGAAGTATTCGATTGACCTGCATTCATCAGTGGATGACCATACAGAGTTTCCATAAAACGAATTCTATGTGGTTGAGTCACAGCACCACGAAACACGGCCATATTTTTTTTATCAGAAAAACTTAAGCTATCATCCACGAATCGGAAATGACGACGCTTATCTAATTTAAATAGTACAGAGTTACTATTGTTCCCATCAATCGGACGAGCTTTAAATAAAGTTGGAACTGGCTCTATATGCGTTTCATCACCAAAGTAGTAACTGAAGCGAAAGTACTTTGGAAAATAATGAAGAAACTCTTTAAGATCAAAGAAATAAGATGTATAGCCTTTTCGAGCATAATTCTTAATTTCACAACTTAGACTAGCTTTATCAAAGTCGCCGAGCCCTTTTACGTAATAATTTACTCTGCTTTTTATATAGTCAGTTTGACCGGAATATGATTTTTCCAGCTTTTCAAACTGTGTTGAAAAATACAAACGAGGTGCGATAGAGAGCAAGGCATGTTTTAGATAATAAAATATCTTCATAGTTTCTCTTTATATTTTATTTTTGCGTAATGTAACGAAGGCAAAGTCAGCAGCCATAGGTAAGGAATTATCAACAAAGCTCTAGAGGTAGACTCTGCCTTTAGAAATGAAGACGACAAATTCCACAATAATGCCCGTAATTTTATCAGATAAAGTGCCCTAGACACAGCTTCAAGTGATATCAACTTCTGTATTGAGAAGGACACATCTATACCTGACAGCTAGAGCAATAAAACGTGTTTCTTTGCCCTATTTTAAGTTCCTGAATCAGCTCTTCACAGTTAGGACACTGTTCACCAGCCTTACCATAAACCTGCAGCTCTTGAGCAAAATATCCCGGTTTTCCATCCGCTTGGGCAAAGTCTTTTAGCGTTGTTCCACCCTGTCTGATAGCCGTCGCGAGTACTTGCTTGATCTCTTTGGTTAACAAGAGCCACTCTTGTTTTGTAACCTTACTTGCAGAGCGCAAAGGATTAATACGTGAAGAAAACAGAGCTTCATTGGCGTAGATATTACCCACACCGACCACGACTTTGTTGTCCATAATGAACTGTTTGACGGCAACCTTACGCTTTTCTGCTTTCTCAGCAATGTAATCTGCGTTGAAGTCGTCAGTTAGTGGCTCAGGACCAGAACCAAGTAATACAGTATGTATCTCATCAGGCGCCGACCATAACCATGCACCAAAGCGACGCGGATCGTTATAACGCAAGATCTTGCCATTGGTTAACTTAAGATCCACGTGATCGTGTTTTGCTGGCGGGAAATCGGCATCCAACACGCGCAGTGAACCTGACATGCCAAGATGCACAATCGCAGTGCCTGTATCTGTCTCAATCAATAAATACTTTGCACGACGCGAGATAGAGCGAATCACCTGCCCTTCTAATCGCTTAAGTTCTTGAGGGATATCCCAACGCAGTTTGGGGGTACGAAAGGTAAGCGTTTTAATCGTCTCACCGACTAAATGAGGCGAGATCCCCATGCGGCTTACTTCAACTTCGGGTAATTCAGGCATAGTTAGTCGTCCGATAGAGATGGTTCGTCTGATATAGATAGCTTGTCTGATTTGAATGACTGGTCTGAGCCAAAGCTTGGAAACAAGTAGCTTTCTTCAATAGACACCGCTAACCACTGATCATTCCAGTTTTTTAGCAACCAGAACTGAGGCAGCTGATAATAAGTAATACGTTGTGGTTCTTCTTGATCTTGATACCACACCTCAATGGTGTGCGGGGTATTCAATTGTGGTGAGAGATCGGTATAGGTTTGAGAGTCAACTTCGGTGCCCACAAGTTCCTGCCATCTCTGTGACAACTCTTGTGCACTGGTAGTTTGAGGAAGCACTGTGTCTTTAAATTGATAAGCCCAATGATCGTCTTCGAGTACAACTGACCAATTAGCAAAATGCAAAGCTTGAAGCTCAGCTGCTGGATTTAAAAGAGAAGGATAAGAACCGCTGACCTTAACTTCAGGTTCAGGCTCGATAAGGTACGTTTTGATCAAAGTTGGAAGATTTAACACCCCAATAAAAGCGATCACACTGAACATGAGTATGTTGTTCCATCGACGTCCACGATATCTCATCTGATTCTGCTCATCTAACCTATTGAGTAATCAGTATATCGTGAAAGTGGCAATACTTTCTATATTGTACGGTTTTCTACCTATCAGACGCTATATCAAACAAGAATAATTGAGTTACTCAAATTTTAGATATAAAAAAACCCAGCTATAAGCTGGGTTTTTAATTTATTCTTCTATAAAAGAAGAGACAAAGGGGCTATCAATTACTTGATTTTAGCTTCTTTGTACATAACGTGCTGGCGAACTACTGGATCAAACTTTTTGATCTCAAATTTGCCTGGCATGTTACGCTTGTTCTTGTCAGTTGTGTAGAAGTGACCAGTTCCAGCAGAAGATACTAGACGGATTTTCTCACGAATGCCTTTAGCCATTGCTTAATTCCTCTTAAACGTTTTCGCCACGTGCACGGATATCAACAAGAACAGCATCGATGCCTTTCTTATCAATAATACGCATGCCTTTAGCAGTTAGACGTAGTTTAACAAAACGTTTTTCGCTCTCTACCCAGAAACGGTGAGTTTGTAGGTTCGGCAGAAAACGACGCTTGGTAGCATTGCGTGCGTGTGAACGGTTGTTACCCGTTACTGGACGCTTACCAGTTACTTGACATACTCGGGACATGAATGTCTCTCCAAATCGTTTCAGCTCGATATCAACCTTGGTGGCCGAACCTCTCTATCAATTCTGAAAATAGAGGTAAAAACCATAATGGAAAATCCATTCAAGGCTATCAAAGGTCGCGTATTATACTAACTTGACATGCATTGCTCAAGACCCGAACAGATCCTTTTTAAGGATTTCGTGATCTTTTTTTGAACAGGGCAGCTATTTGAGTAATCAGAGCTGATTTAAGGTTCTAAAATGTGGGCGGAATGATAGCAGATTTAACGCAACTAACAACCTAAAATGTGATTCAAATCCATCCGCGCTCTGCAAAAGAGATAACTTCGCCATCTCCAACGACAAAATGGTCGAGAATTCGGATGTCCACTAGTGCCAATGCGTCGGTTAATCTGCGTGTAATTCGCCTATCTGCTTGGCTTGGCTCTGCGACACCGGAAGGATGGTTGTGCGCTAGGATTAAAGCGGCAGCATTATGATGAAGTGCCCGTTTAACCACTTCTCTCGGGTAAACAGATGCTGCATCGATGGTTCCTTCAAACATCACTTCATCCTTTATTACTCTGTTTTGGTTATCTAGGAACAATATGTAGAAGGCTTCTCGCTGGCGATCACGCAATATACTCGAAAGATACAACTTGGTGTGACTTGGGCTAGTTAGTGCATCCCCTCGAGATAAAGTCTCGGCCAAATAACGTTGCGTCATCTCCAAAACAGCCTGCAACTGGACATATTTCGCCTGCCCCATCCCTTTATGGGCACAAAACTCAGCCTCCGTTGCAGAAAAAAGATGGCGAAGCGAACCAAAATCTTTGATCAACTTGTCTGATAGCTCTAAAACATTCATTCCTTGTGTGCCCGTTCGAAGAAATATAGCTAACAACTCCGCATCACTTAAGGAGTCGGGGCCTCTACTCAGTAACTTTTCTCTTGGCATCGACTCAACAGGCATTTTACTTATAGGCATATAAAGGCTATCTAGGGTGATAAATACGATCCATCAGCCTAATCCGTTTGTCTACGGAGAGCTTCCACAGCGTTATAAAGAAGACTAATGCCTAGCAAAACCGTGTAATTGATAAGTTTGATAACATCAACTTGATGAGTGTCAAACCTGTTCCAATTCTGCTTCTAGGCACTAATCCTTTGTTCTGATATCGTTAGTCCCAGAGAAATTAAGGAACAGAATCATGCAAACATTGGTTAATCAACTGGATAACGCTGACCAACAAGGCCTAGCTGGAAAAAAAATCCTACTTGGCATTAGTGGTGGTATCGCAGCTTATAAATGTGCCGAACTGACTCGACGCTTAATCGAACGTGGTGCGCAGGTACAAGTCGTCATGACTAATGCGGCTAAGGAGTTCATTACTCCTCTCACCATGCAAGCTGTCTCTGGAAGGCCAGTGTCTGATAGTTTGCTTGATCCTGCTGCTGAAGCTTCCATGGGACACATCGAACTGGCGAAATGGGCTGACCTAGTCTTATTAGCACCCGCAACCGCAGACCTTATTGCGCGCATGACCGCAGGCATGGGTAACGACCTACTGACCACTTTGGTTTTAGCAACCGATGCGCCAGTTGCGGTATCCCCAGCAATGAACCAACAAATGTACAGCCACCCTGCAACTCAAGAGAACATCGCAACGCTAAAACGTCGTGGATGTGAAATCTGGGGTCCGGCAGCTGGTGAACAGGCCTGTGGCGATGTTGGTATGGGGCGTATGTTAGAGCCAATGCAACTGGTCCATCGTTGTGAAGACTTCTTCCAACCTAAACCTCTGACTGGCCGTTCGGTGTTAATTACTGCGGGTCCAACTCGCGAAGCGATCGACCCAGTTCGTTACATTACCAATCATAGCTCGGGCAAGATGGGTTATGCACTGGCTGAAGCGGCCGCGAAACAAGGTGCTACGGTAACTCTAATTAGTGGCCCTGTATCACTCGCGACACCAAATCAGGTTAATCGCATTGATGTAGACAGCGCACAACAGATGTTTGATGCCGTGAATGCCAATGCTGCTCAGCATGATATTTTCATCAGCTGCGCTGCGGTTGCTGATTACCGCCCAGAGACCATTGCAGACCAGAAGCTTAAAAAAGTCGATGGTAAAGATGACATGACCATTCAAATGGTTAAGAACCCAGACATTGTGGCTTCCGTTGCCTCAATGATCGAAGATCGTCCATTTACTGTCGGCTTCGCAGCAGAAACTCAAGATGTCGAGAAGTATGCGCGCGGAAAATTGGAAAGAAAGAACCTCGACATGATTTGCGCCAACGACGTTTCTGTCGAAGGCCAAGGCTTCAATACCAGTAGTAATGAGTTGCACCTTTATTGGAAAGGTGGCGATAAATCTCTACCTCTAGATAGCAAAAACTCTCTTGGTTTCCAGATCCTTAATCAGATCCAACAGCTTATTGACGTATAAACGCACAAATTTTACCCTGACAATACGCTGACACCTCTCGATTCTGTTGACCTAGGTCTTACAAAACTAGGAACAGAATTGAATGGTGTTTATAATCCTTCTTCACTCAATCCTCATCTTTAGGAAAGGAAGTAAATAGATGGCCGGTACTCGAAAATCAAACCGTCGTGAAGAAATCCTGCAAGCTCTAGCACAAATGTTGGAATCGACCGAAGGCGCTTCTCGTATCACAACGGTAAAGTTGGCCAAGCAAGTTGGTGTTTCTGAAGCTGCGTTATACCGCCACTTCCCAAGCAAAGCTCGCATGTTTGAAGGCTTGATCGAGTTCATTGAAGAAGCGTTGATGTCTCGAACCAACCGTATTCTAGATGAAGAGAAAGACACACTAGAGCGCATACGCCTAGTGCTACAACTTATCTTGGTTTTCTCAGAACGTAACCCAGGCCTGACTCGAATTTTATCGGGTCATGCTCTAATGTTTGAAAATGAACGCCTACGCGATCGCATCAATCAGCTTTTCGAACGTATTGAGACACAACTTCGTCAAATTCTACGAGAAAGAAAGCTTCGTGAAGGGAAGTCATTCCCGGTTGATGAAAAAATCTTAGCGGCTCAATTGTTAGGTCAGGTTGAAGGAAGTTTAAATCGATTTGTTCGCTCGGACTTCAAATATCAACCGACAGAAAACTTTGATGCTTATTGGGCTCTACTCAGCGCTCAGATTAAGTAAACTCAATATCTTAAGTGATGGTTATGACGACGAAAAACTCTCCTGCAAGTAGCACGGTACAACACGTTATTAATAAGCCACCTTTTACCCTAGCACTACTGCACCCTAAATATTGGGGAGTTTGGTTTGGCTTTGGGTTACTGGCTTTTATAGTCAACATTCTACCTTACCGAGTATTACTACTATTAGGCCGTTCGTTAGGTGCTCTTGGTGCCCGCTATGGAAAAAAACGCGTAGCGGTAGCGACACGTAACTTGGAATTAGCCTTCCCCGATAAGCCAGCAGATGAAGTCGCGGCAATGGTCAGCGAGAATTTTAAAAATACTGGTATGGCATTGGTTGAAACCGGTATTACGTGGTTTTGGCCAACATGGCGCTTCAAGCGCATCCTAGTTGATAAAGATACCGAAGTTCTTCGTAGTCATCAGGCTAACGGTAAAGGCGTTCTACTATGTTGTGTTCATGCCTTGAATCTAGAGATCACAGCCCGAGCAATGCCGATCTTGGGTATTCCTGGCCTAGGTGTTTATCGCCCGCATAACAACCCAGCTTATGAGTTCATTCAATACCGCGGTCGAACTCAAAACGGCAACCGTCTAGTTCACCGTAAAGACGTAAAACGTATGATCCGAAGACTGCGACAAGGTGAGACCCTTTTCTACCTCCCTGATCATGACTACGGTCGCAATAAATCTGTATTCGTACCTTTCTTTGCAGTAGAGGATGCAAGCACCACCACTGGAACCAGCATTTTGGCTTACACCAGTCGATGCGCGGTCGTTATTGGGTCTGGCTTTAGAAATGCCGACGGTAAATATGAAATCATGGCCGACGAATCAATCGAAGATAACTATCCGCAGAAAGATGAAAAAGCGGCAGCAGCGTATATGAACCGCTATCTTGAGAAGATTATCTTAAGAGCCCCAGAGCAATGGATGTGGCTACACAAGCGCTTCAAAACCATGGAAGATCCAGAAGCGGAAAAAGGCATTCGTTACAAGTAAACGAGCCTTGTTCTGTCCAATAAGATTTAAGTAAAAAAATGCCCGAAAGAGTTTCATCTCTCGGGCATTTTTCTTTTTTTAAACTCTAAACAGAGGGAACTAAACCATTAGGTTCAACTTCTTCAGTTTACGAATTAGATTCCGTATTGAGCTCGGTACGCTTTTACTGACTCAAGATGTGCTGCGTCTGTGCCTTTCTCTTCAAGAAAAGTCACTAAATCAGTCAGGCTAACGATTGAGATAATCGCACAACCGAAGTCACGCTCTACTTCTTGAATCGCAGACAACTCACCTTTGCCCTTCTCTTGACGGTCGATAGCAACAAGCACACCCGCTAAATCAGCGCCGTTTGCTTGGATGATTTCCATCGACTCACGAATCGCAGTACCAGCAGTGATCACGTCATCAACTAACATGATGCGACCTTCAAGTTCGCTACCCACTAGGTTGCCACCTTCACCGTGGTTTTTCGCTTCTTTACGGTTGAAGCAGTAAGGCGTGTCCACATCATGGTGATCCGCTAGTGCAACCGCTGTTGTTGTTGCGATTGGGATGCCTTTGTACGCAGGGCCAAATAGTACATCGAACTCAATACCTGAATCTGCTAATGCTGCTGCGTAGAAGCGACCTAAGCGTGCTAGATCACGACCTGTATTAAACAATCCAGCATTAAAGAAGTAAGGGCTCTTACGGCCAGACTTTAAAGTAAACTCACCAAACTTAAGTACTTCTTTCTCTAGTGCAAATTCAATAAATTCACGTTGATATGCTTTCATGTTTTTCCTCTACGTTTATTCAATAAAACTTAACTTACGCTCTGCACTACCCTTTCGAGTTTTACAGACAAAAAAATAGCCCCCAAATTGGGAGCTATTAAAAACTATTCTGCTAACGCCGACTTCTGCGCTTCGACGATATCGGTAATGCCCTTATTTGCCAGGGCTAAAAGCTGCATCAGCTCTTCGTGGCTGAACGGTTCGCCTTCTGCGGTGCCTTGAATCTCAATCATCTTACCGTCTTCCGTCATTACAACGTTCATATCGGTATCGGCTGCTGAGTCTTCAACGTACTCAAGGTCACACAGTGCTTGTGCACCAACGATGCCCACTGAAACTGCCGCTACGTGGCCTTTCATTGGGTTCTTCTTCAGTTTGCCGCTTGCTAGTAGGCTGTTGATAGCATCAGCCATTGCAACGCTTGCACCTGAGATAGAAGCAGTACGAGTACCGCCGTCTGCTTGGATAACATCACAATCGACAGTGATCATGATTTCACCCATTACTTTCAGGTCAACAACAGCACGTAGGCTACGAGCGATCAGACGTTGGATTTCCATCGTACGACCACCTTGCTTACCGCTCGCCGCTTCACGACGGTTACGAGTGTGCGTTGCACGTGGCAGCATGCCGTATTCAGCCGTTACCCAACCCTTTCCTTGGCCTTTCAACCAACGCGGTACGTTTTCTTCTACCGTCGCATTACATAGAACTTTAGTGTTGCCGAACTCAACTAATACAGAACCTTCAGCATAAGCAGTGTAGTTACGAGTAATTTTAATTGGACGAATTTGATCTACAGCGCGGTCATTTGGACGCATTGGTATCTACCTTATTAACAGTCTGAAGTGATTTACTATCGAAAGAGTGCATCACCTAAGAAAGGGGTGAGACAGTTTTGATTGGGGCAAGATTATATAGCAGTTTATCTTTCAAATCTATTTACCATTCAAAGTGGCCTACTACTTAAGGCGACTTACGACTCAAAGATACTTACCGTGAAGGCTATTTATAACGGAAAATCGACAAGCTTCGGGAGCACACCATATCGTGATACTATGCGTGCGCGTTATTTTCAGAATGATAAAAGACAGGAAAATTCGATGATTTATAGTATGACCGCGTACGCGCGCAAAGAAGTAAAAGGCGATTGGGGTACAGCAGTATGGGAAATCCGTAGTGTAAACCAACGCTACCTAGAAACTTACTTCCGTATGCCTGAACAGTTCCGTGGTTTAGAGCCAATCCTACGCGAGCGTTTCCGTAAGCGTCTAGCTCGCGGCAAGGTTGAATGTAACCTACGTTTTGAAGCAAACCCAGCAGCGAAAGGCGAGCTAAGCATTAACGAAGGTTTGGCTCAGCAAGTAATCAATGCTGCTAACCAAGTAATGACGATGACAGGTGAAGACAGCCGTTTGAACCCATTCCAAATCATGAACTGGCCTGGCGTAATGGAAACGCCAGAGCAAGACATGGATGCCATCAACAAAGATCTACTTGAAGCATTCAACGATGCAATCGCAGAGTTCATTGACGCTCGTGCTCGTGAAGGCGAAAACATGAAAGCGCTCATCGTTCAGCGTTTAGATGCAATCACTGAAGAAGTCGTTAAAGTTCGTGCACGCATGCCTGAGATCCTAGAATGGCAACGTGAGCGTCTTCTTACCAAATTTGAAGATGCGAAGATTGAACTTGAAGGTTCTCGCGTTGAGCAAGAGCTTATCCTACTGGCTCAGAAGTCAGACGTAGCAGAAGAACTAGACCGCCTAGACTCTCACGTGAAAGAAGCGAATGTAGTATTGAAGAAAGGTGGCGCCTGTGGCCGTAAACTTGACTTCATGATGCAAGAGTTCAACCGTGAATCAAACACGCTAGCATCTAAGTCTATCAGCACAGACATCACAGCATCGGGCGTTGAGCTTAAAGTTCTTATCGAACAGATGCGTGAGCAGATCCAGAATATAGAATAGAATCCAACCAAATCCTCACCAATCTACAAGGCCCTTATTTAAAAGGGCTTTTTTTATTTCTTTGTATGTTCACGTCCATAGAGATCTACTAAAAGCCAAGAATAAATGGGGAGTATTATGGGTGGCACTTTGCAATTCACTCCCCAAAATAGTATAAAAACCGAAAGTACTCCCCATATTTTGTAATAGTAGATCAAGACAATTGCATTTATCCCCATAAATTCAAGGAGATCGAGATGAGTAATCTCAACGTCAAGCGAGTCAAGAAATTAATAAAAGACAAAGAAATAGGTCGTCATGCTGGTGGGGGTGGTTTCTATCTTATGGTCCCCAAAGTTGGTCAAGCATATTGGATGTTAAGATACACCTTTTTTAAGAAAAGAAAGGAAGTGACTATTGCTAAGGTAGATGAACTTTCTCTTGCTGACGCAAGATTAAAAGCCGCAGAGCTACGAAAACAAATTAATGAAGGAATCAATCCAATTGCTGAAAGAAAACGAAGCAAGCAGGCCGATATACATATAGTTGATGATCTTTTTATAGACTGGTACAAAGATTTAGAAAAGAGGTTAAAATATCCAAGTATTCCTAAACGTATCTATCTAAAAGAGATCGCGCCTCAAATAGGGCAGTACACGTTGAAACGAGTTACTCCTTTGGATATTCGCAACATCATCCAAATAGTCGCAGACAGTGGCCGTCCAACCACAGCCAATGACACGCTAATGTACTGTAAACAGCTTTTTAGGCACGGTATGAAGATCGGTGTAATAGAGTCGAATCCTGCGCTAGCATTTTCTAACTATGACGCTGGTGGTATTGAAGAGAGCCGAGATCGAATCTTAGAACTGGAGGAGATTAAACATATTTTCTCTGTATTCCATGAAAATATTTATAGTTTTAATAAAGACAACTACCTAGCCTGCGCTTTACTTCTTTGCCTTGGCATTCGTAAATCTGAACTAACCGAGGCGAAGTGGGCTGAGTTCGACCTTGATAACGCTTTATGGCATTTACCAGCGGAGAGAAGCAAGTCAGCTACAGGTTTTACAATTCCTCTACCGAAACTTTGCGTACTATGGTTTCAAGAGCTACTTGTACGTGCTTGTGGCTCAGATTATGTATTTCCCAATAGAAGGAAAAGTAAAGTTCCTCACATGGGTAAAGACACGCTTAACAGAGCTATTTCAAAGCTATTCGGACGCGAAGCAGGCCGCAAAATTCAACCACCAAACAGAATGGGTGACATTAAACATTTCGCTGTCCACGATTTGCGTCGAACTTGCCGTAGCCTACTCGCTTCAATGAAAGTCCCAAGCCATGTTGCCGAACGTTGTTTAAATCATAAACTTAAAGGTGTAGAAGGCATCTATGACCGATATGATTATCTTGAAGAACGTAAAGAAGCGCTAGAGAAAGTCACTACTCTGGTAAAAGACTATATCGCGACTGATCCGCACCAGTAGTTTTGGACACTGAGTTAAGTGAGTACAATCACTAACGAGGTGAATAATGACAACTAAGAAAACACGAATCAAACATGCTCCTGAATTCAAAGCCGAAGCGCTTAAGTTAGCAGACAAAGTCGGTGTCGCTGCTGCCGCACGACAGTTATCGTTATATGAATCTCAAATCTATGGATGGCGTAAAGCCGTCAAAAAGAACGCGAAAATCAGCGATAGAGAAAAAGAACTCGCAACTGAAAATGCCAAACTCAAACGATTATTGGCTGAGCAAGCTGAAGAGTTAAATATCGTAAAAAAGGCAGCCACCTACTTCGCAAAAAATCTAGGGATTGCTATGAGTTTATACTCGATCACCTGATTTAATATAGGATTGTCCGTATGGCTAAGGTATTTGGGGTTTCTCGAAGTGGGTTTTATTATTGGATTGATAATCGCCATAAAGTCACTTAACGCAACGAACACCGAAAGCGGCTTGATAGCAAAGTTTGAGAAGTCTTTGATGATAAAATTTAACTTGATGCCCATAAGACTCCCACCATCTTGCCAACCAATGAGCACCACCACAAGCTTCCATCGCAACAATAACTGGTTCATGAACTGATAATAATTGAAGTGATTTTTGTCTGTTAAGCTTCTTCCTGAAGACTTCTTTACCTGAATAATCATGGCGATAATATGGAATGTATTTTTTCCTAAATCGATGCCAATAACGCGAATAGTAGTCATGATAGTCACCTTTATTTAGCTGAACCTCACAATGTTAAGTTTAGCGTGTGGGTGGGACGTACCATCTTATTAACGTGCTAACCGTCTTTGCTAAATTAGCTATTCTCGAATAACTATAGGGGTGGTGAGCAACCTAACTCAGAGTCCAAAACTGCTAGGTACGGAGCAGTTTACAGGTTTTAGTTACAACTCTTCGACTCTCTTACCAACTAGTACAGCTTGCCCAGCAATGCTGACGAGTAATTGTGTATCAGTTTTCTCCACTGACACTAGTACTCGGCCGGGTTTTCCTATTGCCAATCCCTGATAACCCCAAAAGCATACTTTCGAGTTAAACTCAATCAAACTGTGCTGAACAAGATACGCTCCTACTGGGCCATTGGCATTGCCCGTTACAGGGTCTTCGTTAATCCCAATTGCAGGGGCAAACATTCGTCCGTAAGTAATAGGTTTTTGCTTGCTCCCCTCTAAAACAAAGGGAAAGAATCCATTGCAGCCTATCTCACCACTGAGCGCTTTTAACTTCTCGTTATCTGGGTTTAATCCATCAAGCCTCTTTCTGCTAAGCATAGGAACCATAACCTTGGAATGACCTGTCGAGACAATTTGTATTGGCAGTTCAGCAAAATCACTCACACTAATACCTAGGGCATTTGCCAACCCATTCCGTTGATTTTGGTCAAATGGCGGTAGAAACTCCACGCGGCCCTGAGTCATTTTCACCAAGATATCATTTGGATTACCCGAAATTGATACAGGTAGATTGCCTGCCCCTGTCTTCGCTATTAACGGATAGTCTGATAGGTGCCCAGTACTTGCTCGCAAAAAATGAGTGGCTATGGTCGCGTGCCCACATATTGGGACCTCCTTGGTCGGGGTGAAGTATCGAACATATACGTCATGGCTTTGATCTTTAGGTGACAAAACAAAGGCCGTTTCTGAATAACCCGCAAATGCAGCGATGTGTTGCATCTCCTGAGTGGTAAGACGGTCTGCATCTAAAACAACTCCTGCCCGATTTCCTGTGTTAGGTTCGGTGGTAAATGCATCAACCACATAAATGGTAACCATGGCACAATTCCTCCTTTGCTAGCATAGTGATTTCAGCGATAGCTTCCACCATCACCAAAAATCTTGTTTAATCGCTGCAGCACATATTACGGCTCTTGCAGGTTTATGCTCACCCATAAAATCGGCAAACGTTTGATCTTTTATTGGCCAGTACGTTACATCTGTAAAAGATAACCTTACCAACGCAAGACTGTGTAGTGTACCGCCTGTCGTTTGAGTAAACGCTAGATTGTTATTTAAAACAGAACGAGCCTGCCTTTCAACCTCTTTCGTCATGTCTTTTTTTTCAACACTTACCGCAGTATCTGAAAGTTGTTCAGATATGTACAATGTATTACTTATTAAGGTAGCGGTGTTTTTCAAGGTAGTTGTCATCATTTGGTTGTTTAGCGCAGAAGCGGTGTCAATGAATCCCACTTTGTGATTTCCTTAGTAGTTCTTGTTTTAATGGTATAAATAGAAATCTCGTGGATACTATTTTTTATTGCAAATACGTTTCGGGTTGTTCGAGTGGAAACTCCCAATCAATCTAAACCAAGATCCCGTTTCATGTGCTCACTAAGCTCAGATGTACTTGGTAAATTGATGTTACTTTTTTTGTGGCGAGCTCTCATCTCATCTCCAAATAATGTAACAAACACTTTTGTGTAATACTGGATAACACAATTTATCAGGTTATAAAAAAACTCGTGATAAAATAGATATTTCTTTTTATTTTGACATTCTGCTTTCATAGTTTACTTCTCTAATTTAATTAGGTTATAGATAAATATTAAAAAATAATATTTTCTATTATTAGAAAGGATTTTGATGAACACTAATGAACTTTTAATTTACTAAACTCTTAAAACTCAGAATTTCAAATGAGTCTAATTAATAATTAAAATATCACTTTCATCCTCCGACGAAAGCTAGTTATACTAAACAGGCATTTAAAAGACAACGTGACTCAGAGTTGCAAATAGGTAACAATCATGGAATTGATGAACAGTGAACTAATCTGCTTTGCGGCAGTTTGTAAGAACCTTTCCTTGACGGAGGCTTCAAAAGAGCTTGGAAAATCGAAGGCTCAAGTAAGCCGTCAACTGACATCCTTAGAAAAACAGCTTGGGGTTACGCTCGTTCACCGAACAACAAGAAAACTCGTTCTGACTGATCATGGCGAAAGCATCAAAGAGCTTGCCATCGAAGCTTTAGATAATTTACAAGAATTGAATTACAGAGCAAAATCACTGAGTGACTGCATTAGTGGGAAATTTAAAATAACAATGCCTAATTCAATAGCCTCATCTGTTTTTGGTGAAGTTCTTAAAGGTCTTCAAGATCGATATCCTGCTGTTAACTTTGAAATATCATCAAGTAACAACATTGAGAACTTATTAGAAAGCAATGTAGATATGGCAATTAGGCTTAATAACGTTGTTGATGACACATTGATTGCACATAAAGTAGCAAATTATAACGATGTTTTAATATCAAAAATCGACAACACTAAAAATAAAACTTTACTCATCTATAAAAACCATTCGAGCAAAGAGTTGATAAAAAAGAATTATAATGATGTCATTGAAGTTGATAATACATCTATTTTAATGAACTTTGTTGCTAGAGGAGTCGGTGTTGGCGTCATTCCAAATTATCTCCTGAAAGATAACCATATAAATAGACATATCCATATTACGGAATTTTTCGATACGGAAAGAACGATGTATATCGCTTACCCTTATCAAAATCCACTTCCGAGAAAATTGGCCGAAATTTCAGTTTTCATTAGAGCAGAATTGGATAGTATTTTGAGTCGATAAGTTGCCATTGATTATATAAAGTACGGCACCAAAACCACTCTGACATTTTAAAACCAAAGCTCAGAAGGTGAAGGTTGTAGGTTAGATGGTTAGTTTTTGTAAGATGAAATTTATCTTTTTAACACGTGATGAAAAACTGGCTAAACACACTTTTGGGCAAAAATCATTTAGAGTAACGAATCAATGAAGTGTGTTCACCAAGCGATCCGATCTTGTCCTCCTCTCATTCTAACTCCATCAGCTTTCCTCTCTAGCCAGATACCCCTTAGACTAACAAGCCACATGCTCCCGTAGGATCTGACTACAGCCTTCCCTTATCCCTTCACTCTCCAAACCAAAAATATTCAGGCATATGTCATCAATGTGAATACCCATAATTGATTCCGACAGGAGCCTGAAATGAATCCCAAAACTTCCGATTACCAAAAACAGCAACGCTATCAGGAAAACGAAATCCTAGAGCATGCCGCTGAGATACTCGCTACGCGCTATGTGCGTGGTGATGCCCTAACCAAACCCGAAGCGACTAAAGAGTATGTCCGCTGCAAACTCGGCAGCTATGAACGTGAAGTGTTTGCTTTACTGCTACTGGATAACCAAAACCGACTGATTGAGTTTAAAGAGCTCTTTCATGGCACCGTCGATGCCGCCAGTGTCTACCCAAGAGAAGTAGTAAAAACTGTGTTGGAAGTGAATGCAGCAGCGGTAATTATGGCTCACAACCATCCTTCTGGTGACTCTACCCCCTCACAAGCGGATAGACGTATAACCGAAAGACTCAAAGACGCTTTAGCGCTGGTGGATGTGCGCGTATTGGACCATATCGTAACGGGCGAAATCTGCACCTCATTTGCTGAGCGAGGCTGGTTATGATTGAACAACACTATGGTGATATCAGTATCAATGATGCACTGCTCTCGTCACTAGAAAGTCTTCTTACTGATCATACACTACCTGAACAGGCTGAGAGACTGGTACTGAACTGCCATCAAATGAGTTACTACCGCCACCGCCAAGGATTGCACCCTATAGAGATACAGCTCAAACGAGAGTCAATCTCAGAGCCTTGGTTCATCGTGTTCTTTGCAAGCTTTTCTTACCCTAATGACAACAGTACTTCAGTAGAACCGGAGCTGTACTTTCACCTTACTAATCGTTGGTTCTATCAACCCGATACAGGAACAACGGATTTATCTCACCCAGAAGTGCAAGAGGTGCTCTCTGCTTGGGTGAATGCATTGACTCGCCACCTAACCCGAAACGTCTTTGATAACGTGCAACTCTCGTTGGTCAGCTCGTTTAACTAACCCCCTACCTACTTTCTGATTTATCCCTAAACAAGGAGGACTGTCGATGTCCCAATTAGCCTTTACGTCATTACCCCTGCCTGTTTCTAAGAAGCTGTATGCGTTGCTTAATGAGCGTTACTCGGCTCATTTACTTAACAATGAAACGCTCTCCACCAGCCGTCATGTGGTCTTTAACTTTCGTGATAAAAGTTACAGTGCTGATGCTGGTGGCTTTCACCCTGTCGAAATTTCTATTTACCAATCTTCAACAGGAGAATGGTGTGTTGAGTACATCACGGACTTTGCTTATATGGGGAACTACTACCCTGAGCTTGAGCGGAATTTGGATTTTGACTTTCGCGATCGTCAATGCTTTGCCAGCTACCACGGCTGGTTTTCAATGAAAGATAAGCGTGAGGCTGTCGAGCTGTATCAATTGTGGGAGAGTAATTTTCTCGCATACGTCGAGATGGAGGCATTCGACGATATTACCCTTACCCCGCAATAACTCATGACTTCCCTTCTTATACAAACCATCAAACTTATCTCTGCCCTCATCACGTTACTTTCTCTTTCTCCTTTCTTTGGTGCCATAGGAACCCTAACGACTTTAGGCTTTCTGGTGGTACTGCTGATTGGGTTACTGGTAGCCATCTCAGAGCTGAGAGATAAAAACAACCATCGATAATGTTAATCGACTCACGCTTTCGCTAAGCCGATTGATGGCGCTTTAACCGTTGGACATTATGTGTCGAACCCACCTCTATTCTCCCGACATTAAATGTCCGACTCCGGTGTGGAGCGCTATGTATTGAGAGAGTAGTCATGAGCAATAAAACCAGCATTGAAGGCTTATCTGCTTTGCTGCACACGCTGATGCTTATTCCTCAACATCGATGGATCACCGTTAGGGAGTTGCAGCAGCAGTTAGCCCTAATCGATATCCACCGCACCACCCGCAGCATTAAACGCTACCTCGATGACATCATTGTGGAAGTGTTTAACGTAGAGTGCGATTCGATGAGCATGCCCCATGTTTATCGGAAAACCTCAGAGCAATTACTGACGTTCAATAAGCAAGAAATGCTCTATTGGCAACTGACCAACAAGTACTTACAGCCGCTTATTCCTGATGCACTGAATTATGGACAGGGTCGGTCCTCGGAGAGAGACAAACCCTTACGGAATAAGGCTTCAGCCATTTCAAAAGAACGACTTTGGCTAAGCAAAGTACACCTCAACCTACCTAATACGAGAAGCTGGAGTAACAAGCAGAAACAAGTCTTAGGGTCAGTCCATGAAGCATTACTTAACAACCGAATGCTGAAGGTCTCTAGCCAAGCTTTGCAGAAAGAGCAAGCGCTCATTGAACCACTGGGACTCTCGGTTCAGTGCGACGCGCTCTTGCTGCTCTTTCGGTTATCCGACCAACATCCAATACACACCGTTGCCTTACCACTCATTGATGAGGCCAGTGTATCGACATTTTCATTTACCTATCCCTCTAACTTCAATGTTGAGCAGTTCATGCTGGCTCACGAAGGAGCAGGCTACCCAGAATTACACTCACCAATGAGGAGAGTAACCCCATGACAAAAATAAAACGTCGACTAAACCAATCGGTTCGATACGCAATCACGATAGCCCTGTTTATAGGAGCAACAGGATGCACTGAGCAAGAAGAATCTCCTGAAGCCGTTGCGGATATAGAAGTATCGATCTCCACCAACTCTCATTGGGGAAGCTTAGTCTTTGACCTACAAGCCATCACCAACAACACCGTCATCACCGACGTTGTAATTAACCGAGGTAATTGTCGTATTCCTGCTGGTACGGCCTCAGAGCTATCTAGAAACGTTTCATTGAAGTTCGGTGAAACCTACACGGGATACAGCAACAACTGCACTGTCGATAACGTGAAAGAAATTGAAGTCACTTCAACGGCTGGCACCTTTGTTTACACCTTCTAAACCGAAAGCAAAACAACTCATCTATCTATCAACACCAATAAGGATCGAATATGAAAAAATCATACGTACTCATCGCGATTGCATTGAGCTCATCTCTAAGCGTTTCATCAATGGCAAACGCTGCGCTCGGTGGAACACCAAACATCTCTAAGGAGCACCTGGAAAAACACTGGAATGGAAAACAAGGTCCTCAATCCACTCTTGTCGCTGGAGCTCTTCTGCATTGGACAGCCGATGCGTGTGGAAAGCTTAACGGTCAGGTCTCCGATAAGAATAAATGCTCACCAGAAGTTGAGCAAACTTCTAACTAATCCTACAACTTTCTTTTTAAAATTATAGTGAGAATCACACCATGAAAAACATTACAACAAACACACTTGTTCTACTGGCTTCCCTAGCATCACCTTTTGTTTTGGCTCAAGGTGGTGGATCGCTTGGAGGTAATCCATCGGTAGAAACGGGAGCGGTTAACGTCAGTGTAGGCAAATGCACTCAATACAAGCTGGATGTGAAAGCAGCCCTAAACGCAGGTAAACAGGCATCGTCGGTTGCGATACCTAAAGGCTGTGAAGCCATCAAAGAAAAATAGTGCCACCAGCAAAGGCTCAAAATGATAATGGGGAGCGAGATTGCTCCCCATTCTTTTTTGCTTCTGGACATAGCTTCTTATTTAAATACCTCTCAACAATACTATTCCCATTAGCTGGCAATTTCACTTAATTCAAATAGCACTTAGTAATCATCTGATTAACATCATGTTTTTAGTGACCACCACTGATATACTTACGTTTAAATTTTCATCACGTAGTCAATAAATCATGCTTCGCTATTTAATTTTAATTCCTCTTTTTATTTTAAGTGCCTGTACGAGTGGTACTACCAATATCACAAATGAACAAACTCTAAACTCTGATGAAGCCTATGAAAAAGGATACATCGCGCTTAGCCAAAAGAAATATAAGGCTGCTTATGCAGAATGGCTACCCTTAGCTGAGAACGGAGATGCTCAAGCACGGTACTCTATAGGCTGGATGTATAGTAAAGGACTGGGTGTTGAAAAAAGTGTCGCGAAAGCTTTAGATTGGTACGTTAAGTCAGCAAACCAAGGTTTTGTAGACGCGCAATATAGTGCTGGGCGAATCTACCTTTATTCTCTTCAACAATACGAGGATGCATTTACGTATTTTAAGTTAGCAGCAGAAAATGACGAAAATAAAGCGCAGTTTTATTTGGGTTTAATGTACTACCGTGGCGATGGCATTAGCAAAGATCTAAAAAAATCAGCACATTGGTTCTTACAATCAGCAGAGAAAGGCAATAAAGATGCACAGTTTTACATTGGTCAAATGTATGAGCTAGGTGAAGGTGTCCTACAAAATGACAAATACTCTCTACATTGGTTTAACTTAGCCTCAAAGAATGGACAGCAAGACGCACAGTATAAGCTTGCTGTTATTTACTACCTGGGGAAAATTGTGCCTAAAAATGATGTTACAAGCTATATGTGGTTAAACATCAGTCAATACAACGGAAAAGATATTCAAAATATGAAAGGAATAATATTTGATGACTTAAGCCAAGCTGATATTGATGAAGCTCAATTCAGATCAATAGAATGTGTCGAATCCCTGTATGAACACTGCAATTGGTAATTTTTGGTACGCAATCAGAACTATGCTGTAATGGTTTATACTCGCGGCTGTTTCCATAGCTCGAAAATAAAAACATTCCCTTCGTTAATATCCGAGGCTACGGTGATGAGAATGAGAATTTAAATTTTTACTTAGTTATAGCACGCACACTAGGAATGAGTGTTCGATAGGCAAAGTGTGAGCTTTTACTCTCAGTTACGTTTCCGTTGTATTTTTCTCACCCTATATTTTCACTAAATGTTTGAACTTCCCATATCATAACGCTCGACTCAACTGACGCCTAAAGAAAGGTCCTTCACCTACCGAGCGCACTATTTTTCTCAAGATCAACACACGCAATCTGTAACAGAGAAAAGTATCACCAACTTGCCCTACATAATCACCAAGCACACGACCAATGACTACTGCTGCAACACAAACTCGTGGGCCAATCGCAGCAAGAAGAGCAGCATCAAAAAACGTCTCATCATGGGATACAATTGCGGAACCGTTCCAAGTTCGAACCATATCCCTACTCACAAGAAGACTATCCCATTCTTTGGCTAATTTAACCTGCTGAAAGATATCAAGAGGTACTGGAATGACGGTAGTAAGTTCTTCGGCTGAACAGGCACCAACGATTGGCATAGTGTCTTTGCTCAACTTACCTGTCGTTACATCGGCTAAAAATAAACGTTGTTCCGGTAGCACAGAGCACAGCGCTCGCAACATTAATTGCTCATCCACTGACTGGCCAACCCAAACAACATAATCGCCATCGCATTCGAGGTTCTGATAGCTCTGCAATATGGGCAGTCCTATATGGCCGGCTAACCATGGCCATAAGTCTGGATCATTAATAAGATCACATACCCCCCTAAACCAATTACTACGTAGAGCATCTCCCTGCTGCGTACCATAATTATTTAACGGACCGTAAGTCAACGGGTCACTCAGCTCTACTACCCGCTTCTTTTCATCTGGCGCAAGAAGATAATTCAAAATGCCAGCAGCTGCGCCTCCTGTAACAAAGTGAGTCACCTTACGAAGGGTCATGACTAAACTCACTTATCATATCAGCACATCGTCTCTCTATTCTCATCATCGATCCTTGTCTGCTACCAACTGCTAATCACTTATCGAGCTCCATAACCTTAGAATTCATAAGTTGGTTTACTCTATTGTTTCTATTCCCCGGTTAGACGAACAAATATACGTAGGAACGCAACATTTACCACGTTTTATCAAGGTCTTTTGCATAAAGCAGAATGGCTCGCTGGTAACTTTTGATTTTCTTACTCTCAGTGGTTGATACCAATAACTTAATTAGTAACGCCGTTGCTTCTTTGTGTCGTTCTAAGTTGTACAAACACATGGCATAGAACGGCTGTACTTCCAGTGAATCAGGGTATTCAGCAATGGTTCGCTCAAAATACTCTAACGCTTCAGTGTATTTACCCAAACTGCGATAAGTACTTGCCAACCCAAACAGAGCGTCAAAACGTTCAGTTGTTGAAAGCTCCCCTTCCAATGCAAGATGATAATGTATAAGCGCTTGCTTCTCTTTGCCTTCATTATCATAAGACCAAGCCATGTGTAAATTTGCTTTGGCTACATATTGACTGTCACCCAATAGCGTACGCAGCAAAAGCCGAGACGCATGATAATTTCCAGCCTCTCTAAGAGCGATGGCTTCGTTAATAATGGTTTCCATGTGCTCTCCTCTACAATTGACTAATTAGAATGTATTTTATGAACACTCTGCGTTAACTCTCAAATCGTCTCACGACAAATTATCAATGATAATGATAAAATCTTAAACTAGATGAATAAATAGTAATAAAGGAGTCCAATGTTTATAAGATTTATTGCCAGTATGGAAGAGGAAAAGCGACTCCAGCATACTCATGGTATCATTACCCAAGCACAAATTATGCTTGTCGACGGACTGATCCTTTACGATTACCATCAGGTGCATATTAAAGAAATTTTCACTCAACTTAATGAATCACTACCATGCCCACCATTCGACTCAAAGTCATGGCCAGACAATGCTATCTCTTGGTTTTTAGACTCAAGCGTCAAACATATATCACTCATGCATGAGCTAAAATATATATTAGAAGAATATGATACAAAAGTGGCGATATTACATTATTCAGACGTAGGCACCATTTTATACAGAGATGACTTTCAAGTGGTTGCTAAGTCTAGCCTCTTATGAAAAACAAGATAATATATTGATAATGATATGAAACCTCTAAGAATATATACCCTCGCAAGTTAAAATGAGAACTGCAACCCAAGCTCATAGCTCACTTCCGCCTCATCACGCTCTGCATATTCTAAATTTGCAACTAAGCCAAACACTGAGCCGAATTGAAAGACGTTATTCCACTTAAACTCATCTCTTGCTAGATCTAAGAAATCATGCTGATAGGAAACTCCCATCAACCAATGATTAGCTATTTGTTTTCTAACCATCGCTTGACAGTATGTTCCACGCTCGGAATATGGTGAACTGTAATCACTATCAGCACGATAGTTTACTGCTCCACAGGATAAAGAGCTTGCCATTGCCCCTCCCAAACGCCCAATGAGTCCTCCGCCAGCTTGCCAACTATCTACCTCCGAACTAAATCGAGTGAGAAAGTCTGCTCTTCCTTCAACGAATACGTAGTCAAAAACTTGAGCACTGACATCTAAGTATAACCCTCCCATCGTCTTATTCTCTGTATTGTCATACTTATCGTTAAGGTAAGGTTTTAACGCTCCCGACTTAAAACTAGCTCCTTTATAACCAAATCCTATATGAGAAAAATTATCAACAACCTCACTTGATGCAAAGCTTGAACACGAAACTAACAACATCAGAGGAACAACTTTAGTTATCATAATACGATATCCTGTGGCACTTTTTTGAAATGAAAATTTATTCTGTACATTGCATATTGACAGCAACATACGGAAATAAACTGTAACAAATCAATATGTAACATCCGATAAATTTAAACGCAAACTATGCGTTGCGTTCACATTTCCATCGTTGTCTTAAAGCATGTTTAAATTCTAGTGCCAATCCTATCTAGGCTGTCATACCAATTCAAAACATGGCTAGTCAGCATTTCCCCTGTGAAAGCGTTACTCGTAGACAGCAGCCACTTCAACGTCCCATAGACGATATAGTCTGAATACATGGGCGCATCGCCCGATAAGTATCGTGTCTTAGCTAAATAAGATTCCAGTACTCTCATTTTTTTGAGTAAGTCGGCCTTTGCTAACTCTTGGTTGTTGCTTTGTACATTTTCTAAGCTGTCCTGAAAGTGTTTCTCTCTAGAGGAACGAAAGTAATCTTTATCGCGACCTTTAAGCTTGCAGTAAATGTCGAAGATGGCAATTTTGGCGATGTCCGAATGTAATGATGCTGTCCACTCATGGAAAAAAAGTGCTATTAAACGCCCTTTTTCACCGCCAAATAATGAAGGTGATTCAGGGTAGTGGGCCTCAAGATAATCAGCGATGTTAAACGAATCAGAGAGCACCGTTTCACCATCTTTGATGGCGGGGAGTGTAGAAAACTGCGCCTTAAACTGAGCCTGAATGTCGACAAAAGAAAGCTCAGTGGTATCAAACGCTATATTTTTGTGTATCAAGCACATTTTCGTTCGCCAACAATAAGGACTGAATTTTAAGCCATCGTCCCCACACAGTTCGTAAAAAGTGATCATAGGTGTCTTACTCCGAGAGTTGCTAAATAGGTGTATTGGTTGTGCTGGGCACAGTATGTTCAATCTTGGTCGCGGTTCTCAGTCGAGATTAAGTGGCTTCTTTAACTGCTAGAATACCTGCGGCTCCCAGCAGTAAAGCACCACTTCCTCTGGTCACAGCGGTAAGAGATAGTCGGCTCGCATCAACAATCCGTCTGGCCGAAAACGCATAAAACATCACTAAACTGAAATCAAGCAACGCCATGGTTGGGCACATCACTAAGAGTTGAGGGAATACGGGTAAGTCGGGGTTGATGAATTGCGGGAAAAAAGCCGAGAAGAATAGGATGGCTTTGGGATTGCCAGCCGCGACTAAAAAGCCAGAGTAAAACAACTTTTTGTTTGAGGCCTGTAAATCTGAGTTGTTGAGGTTTAAGTGCTCAACTTGTGCTGGTTTAGCGAGGAGTATTTTTAGCCCCATGTAAACCAAGGTGATCACACCAAAGACTTTGATGACAGTAAATACCACTACCGAATTGGCAAGGATGACACCTAAACCCAAGGCGACTAACACCATTTGAATAAAGTTAGCTGAGATGTCCCCAAGGGCGGTATATAGCACGCGTTTGTGCCCATATCTGAGAGCATGTGCAATACCTAAAAATATGCTAGGCCCTGGTGTCGCGGTAAGAATGAGCGATGCCGCGACAAAGCTGAGCCAAAGGTGAAAGTCCATTTTTATCCTTAATTATCCGTTAAACACTGCAAATCATATCGCTACAGATACACTACCATACCAGCGATTACTCCAACCACATATTGACCAGAGACATTACGCCCATATTGTTCGTTTCTGTGCCATACAAGTTGTCCGCTCGAGTCACGGTGAAATGATTGCGCCATAGAGGGCAATAATAATAGTTCTGGATAAGCCAATCCTCCGCTCGATACAGTTTGTGCAAAAACTCTTGACTGTTGTTACTTTCCTGCATAAACATATCAATAAATGTCAATAGGCTTTGTTTTCCACGTTCAGGCAAGCAGAGACTATACACATTACTGCAAAGGAGCCATTCGTAATATTGAAATGTCAGGTCGTCACCAAAAACGTAACAGTCATAGGAGATATCAATAGCAATGTCTTGAGACTGTCCTTGAATACATACCTGCCAAACAACCCCTTTTTGAGATAACTCATCGAGCAAAGGCTGTAACTCGCTCATATGACTGTCTATCACTTCAATTACCACCGGACGAGTCGGCAGTTTCATGTCGTGATTGAACAAGTGAAACCCCTTATCTTGATGGCAATCCATCACGCTATTCGCCGCTCTTTTTTGGCTACCAAGCGTAAAACGTCGACTATGATGAACAATCCAGGCTCTTTCTTGAGCGGATAATGCCCCTGCATGATGATGAAACTGTAAAACAGTACATCCGCTGCGATCGATTTTTTGTGGCTGAGTAGGTTGGGATTCGCAATAGAGCAGTTCTGCCACGTGCATAGGCGCTTGAGGTTGGGCATCACTACACCAAAATTCTACTCGTTCAATATGGGCACCAAAACCAAAATAGTGGTTATTGCGAACTAAACTCCAATATTGTTTTTCCAAACTTTCGACTCGATATACCCCACACCCAATTGGTTTTGAAGCCTGGTAATCAAAAATTGCACTGTGTGAGTCGGCTAACAAATGCAGGAAAACTGGGTCAGATTGACGCATAGAGAAAATGACCCACTGCTTATCTATGTCAATAGCCTCTACATGACGAAATAGAATTTGATATGGATGTGGAGTACTAAGGCGCATTTCTATATTTTTTTTTACAAGTTCCGGTGTCAGCACTTCTCCATTGTGCATCATTATGTCATTACGGATGCGGAGACGGATTTGCTTGTCACTGTAATGAAACTGGTGAGCGATATGAGGCACGATCTCATTCTGAATAGGGTTATATCGAACTAAGGTATCGAAGACGCTTTCGACCAATAAAATAGAACGAGCGGACTGCGCCAAATGAGGGTGCCATTCAGGCAGCACATAAGGGACTAAATACATTAAAGTATTCTGCTTCTTTAATTCCTGCTGCGCGTCCCCTAACCAGAGAGGTAAGTGATCTTGAAACAGACGTACTTCGCCAAATTGAGTGGCTAGTCGAAATGCCTGATCCATTCTGCCAGAGCGAGCCATGCGCTCTAACTGAGCCAGCAGTGAGGTCTCAAAACTTTTTAATAGCGTCAATTTCGAGCGATGACCACGGCCCTGACCCGAAGCCCAAAGGATAAGCCCAAAGTTTTCAAATAAAGCCATTAGCTTACTCACGTACCTTTCTGAACAGGCCAGAATTTCAGCAAGGGAGACAATATCAACATCATAAGTTTCATTGCGAGAAAAATGTTTCTCGAGTTGCTTTAAACGCTGCAGATGACTCGTAGATAACAACTGAGAAGCTACCATGTCAACCTCAAAATCATGTTCATTAGATACAACGGATCCCTCTGAAATATGGCGACTTAACTTAAAGTTGTCCTCTTATAATGCCACGGGACGTGATTAATAAAGGTGGGTAATCTGACCGACTAGGAATCCCACCAAGAAAACTATCCCAGGCAAGATCGGACGGCTTTGGCTTTGGCTTTGTATTACCGTCATCGTTTGTTCTGGTTCCAGTAAGTAGTGTTTGGCGTTTAAAGTATAGAATGTGTAGTCTAATGGATTCATTGTTTTACTCACTAATAATGGCTCATGTGTTCATTATCAGCGAACAAACCCGAAATAATAACGCTCTCTTTACTATAAACAGTTCACCTTTTAATTAATGAAGTACAGCTCTATTTTTGCTAACTGCCACCAAACAAAATAATTCAACAAGCATGTCGAGGCAAGTTAATCCCAGTCACATGCAATATTAGCAATCGACTCTACATCTTCATCAAAGTAAACGTAAGCAGACTTACAACTATCTTCCATAAGTTAAAGTCGCTTTGACACGTCGACTCAACAAAGCGTAACTTTTCGCTGGTGCTGAGAAAGAGTAAATGTAACGTCTGCGCAGCGGTACGCTAGATTGTAGTGTCCTAATATCGTTCTATTTATAAATCATACAATCCTTATCTACATCATGATCACTATCATCGTCAATGTCGAGCCTGAAAAAACACCCCAATTGCAGCCATTGAATGCTTCATCTTCAGGTATATGTTATCTATAAAAACGCTTAACGCTACCCTAAAGACAAATCACCGTTCCTAGGGATAAAGCAAAAATACGACCGCACAGCCTGCTAGCGGTTTGCCAACAAACTGTGCTCTATCTTCTTACTCGGCTTCTGCCGCTTCAACAGCTAACAAGTCTGCCATGTCATTACCTTTATCACCTGAATGAGCTTGACCTTAAACACCTCTACGTATTTCTGTGAACGCAATTCGTCGATTTGTTGCCATAGATGACGGTTCTTAACTGGCTTCTTATCTGACTTACGCCAACCTTTATCCTTCCAGTTATCTAACCAACCGTTATAACCCTTCACACAAAAGTCACTGTCTGAGTAGATGACATCGCCATCCTGCGCATACTCTAGACCTTCGATTAAGGCCATTAGCTCTAATTTTGCATTGGTGGTACTGCGTCTGATAGTGATGCTATCTTGATACTCTAGTTCACCGTGCTCATTAAAGGCTGCAATACCAATCCCACCCTGTGTGCATCCGTGTTGATTGTTTGGTGCTGCGCCATCTACGTAAATTGCAAAACTCATTTAATTTCTCTCTCTAATTGAAAAGGGAGCCTTCGAGGGCTCCCTGTTGATGTGGTCAGTATGTTTTCTGCTACTTGGATTATTCTTGGCTCTCTCGCAGTGCTAGACGCTGTTCCATCCATTCTTCGATTTCACTCTCCAGCCACGCTACTGCTCTTCCTCCCAATGGAATGGTTTTAGGAAAGACTTCTTCATCCATAAACTTGTAGATAGTTGAACGGCTTAACCCTGTTGCTGCGATTACGTCTTTTAGTCTTAAGAATCTCATTGGGAATGCTCCTGTATTTTGTATATACCCATGAGATAAGCCACCGCTGTAAAAAAGTGCGGTGAGGTTAACCCTCGCTAGAGCCAAAACAGTAATGCTCTTCTTGCCATGCCTCAGCTAGACGGCTCATGCGGTGAAATACATTGTTCTTTACTACGCTACTTTTGCTCTTGCAGCGCGTCCCTAAGCCGTAGTTACCTCGGTCGTTAAATAATACCAATGAACGCTCTTTGCCTTCGTAGTGGCTCTGTACAGCCTCTTGCCATGCCTCTTTAAGGTGGTTGGCTAATTGATTACGTTTATCCCAACAGATAGCGGAGCCAAAGTACTGGTTGTAATCAAGCAAGAGTATGACTTGGTAATTGTGTGAGGGGGATTTATCGGCTCGCTTACGCCACGAGTAATAGAGTGAGTCTGTATTAAGTTTCTTTTTAAGCTGGTGGATGTAGTCATTGATGATGGTTAAATCGGTGTCTGGGTGGTCTTTAGGAAGGTATAGCCCCAAATGCATGACTAACGTGAACTCAAACTGCTCTAGTGCCTGTTCAAAGAGGTTGGTCATACTCGTAAGGGCGGATTCATACAGCCCGTGCTCACTGTAGATCACTGGATAATCGTTAAAGGTGGTGGAATGGGTTATTGCTGGTGTATGGGGAGTGGGGGGCATGAGACAGTGATCCGCACCAGAAGTTTTGGACACTGAGTTAAGTGAGTACAATCACTAACGA
>NZ_JBGOOO010000026.1:0-65857 GCF_041439695.1 Vibrio sp. FF266 | reverse complement strand
CCTCCGACCGCCTGGTTCGTAGCCAGGTACTCTATCCAGCTGAGCTAAGGGCGCACATTGTTACTTCTGTGTTTGCTTGCAAATTCAAACGTGCAAGAAATGGCGGTGAGGGAGGGATTCGAACCCTCGATGCGGCTACAAACCACATACTCCCTTAGCAGGGGAGCGCCTTCGGCCTCTCGGCCACCTCACCGTCTTGCGGAGGCACATATTACGTTTTACCGAAAATATGTCAAACACTTTATTGAAAAAAATTGGACAAAAACACTCAACCGTTTGCTATTTAATCAAAGCGCTTGCAAATTGAACTTATAAGCTTCAAATCGCGCTTTTTCCCTTAAAAATTAAGGTGAAAGATTGGTAATAATAAACAGCCGAAAACAATTATCTAATTTATCCAGCAGCAAGTGCTACCGCTGTTTGCACAATACTACGGGATGCGTATTTGCGCCATAGGGGAAGCTAACAAATCTTGAGTTTGCGCAGACAAAATACCGTGTAATAGCGATGATCGATCCTATTTGTATTTCATAACGTCATAAAGCTCTCACTTCACCGCGTTAAGACTAACCCGTTACCACCCCATCGATGTTCAAATGCGTATTTCCATTCCCCCAAGATCAAAAAAGGCTAGCATCAATGCTAGCCTCTTCTCTACGCAAAAGTATTAGTAGTTGCCAGGTGCAACGTTACCATTACCTTTTTCAGCTTGAATGCGCATGTAGATCTCTTCACGGTGAACAGATACTTCTTTAGGTGCGTTAACACCAATACGTACTTGGTTACCTTTAACGCCTAGTACAGTAACTGTTACTTCGTCACCAATCATCAGTGTTTCGCCAACGCGGCGAGTCAAAATTAGCATTCTTTGCTCCTTGAGTAATCTCTAAATTTATCTAGCTACGCAAGCATTATCCAACAAAAGTTATATTTTCGTAAACTATCGATTGAGTTTATTTAACCAAAATGCACTTCTTTTTTAGGATAACCCTGTGTTTCACGCGCTACGATGTATGCATTGTGTAATATGTTAGCAGCCATATCGACTTGCGTTGGTGATATCACCAAAGTTAAAGACTGCTGTTGCAACAAGTGATGCTGTACATCAATTTCGCCTTCAGACAACAATCCATGTGAACTGACCACAATTTCTTGTGTTCGGCTTCCTACCACAGTTAACAAACTAACCTGTTCACTATTACGGATTTTCTCGTCAAAAACTAGTTTTAATTTAGCACTTATGTCCGGTTTGATAATGAGTGCTGCCCGTTCTGCTTCCTCGATCACACTACAGACTTCAATCCCTAATAAATGGCAATGCGACATGAGAGACGGTAAATCTTGATTCAAACACTCGATGCGAACCATATCTCTTTGAATGGCTATCCCAGCAATATCATTCAAACAGTCATTACCCGCGATCAATGTGCCCTCGCCTTCTTCAAAGCTCGAAAGCACTCTCAATGGTACATTGTGTCGCCACGCATGTTGAACACATGGAAGGTGTAAAATCTTAGCGCCTCTGCGAGCCATTTCTTCCATAGAGGGAAAGTCTAAGGTATCTAATTTCTTAGATTGCTTAACCACTCTAGGGTCGCAGGAATATACGCCATCAACATCGGTATATATCTGACACTCTTTCGCTTGAAGGGCGCCTGCCAACGCAACGGCCGTGGTGTCTGAACCACCTCGCCCTAAGGTTGTGATATCACCTTTCGCATTAACGCCTTGAAAACCTGCAACAATGACAATCTGGCCATCATCTAACAGCGCTTTGATAGGAGCGGTATCAATACGCTCAATCGTCGCATTATTATGATTAGAATCGGTGTGTATCTTGGCTTGATAGCCAGTCATCGATGTCGCTTCATAACCCAACTTGTGCAACGTCATCGCCAACAAAGCCATGGAAACTTGTTCTCCGGCCGTTAACAGCACATCCAACTCTCTAGCGTTTGGTACGCTATCAACTTGTGAAGCTAAGTTAACTAACCGATTTGTTTCACCTGACATAGCAGAAACGACAACCAGGATCTGGTTCCCTTCATTTTTCGCTTCAATGATTTTTTCTGCTACATGATGGATTCGTTCAATTGAACCCACCGACGTTCCACCAAATTTCTGCACGATAAGAGGCATTTTCACCCTTCCTCACCTTCCCAAGACCAATGTCTATATATGACAAAAAAACACATACTCCGCGTCATGGCGAAGCAATAAAAAATTAACCAAGGAGTCTAACGTTACCATTAGCCTTCTTGGTTAATCTCAATCAAACCTTTTTCAGAGGTTCTTCCAATGGGCAAAATAAAAGATGCCCAATCAGTTGATTGGGCATCTTTGTATCAATTACTTAAGCTTAAAGACGCTCTTCAAGCCAAATACGTACTGATTTAAGCGCTTCAGGTAGTGCTTCAACGTCAGTACCACCCGCTTGAGCCATATCTGGACGACCGCCGCCTTTACCACCAACTTGCTCAGCAACCATCTTAACGAGGTCACCCGCTTTAACTTTGCCGATAAGGTCTTTAGTTACGCCAGCAATCAGGCCAACTTTACCGTCTGCTACGTTCGCGATCAGGATGATGCCGCTACCTACTTGGTTTTTAGCGTTATCAACCATAGTACGTAGGTTCTTGTTGTCTGCACCTTCAATGGCAGCAACCAGTACTTTAGTACCAGAGATCTCTTCTACTTTACCCATGATGTTTGCACCTTCAGCTGCAGCCATCTTTTCTTTAAGTAGTTGGATTTCTTTCTCTAGCGATTTCGCTTTCTTAGCTGATTCAGCCAATTTCTCTTCGTAAGCGTTAGCCTGAGCTTCTACTGCATCTAGAGCTGCTTCACCCGTTACCGCTTCAATACGACGAATACCCGCAGCGATACCACCTTCTGAAATGATCTTGAATAGACCGATATCACCCGTGTTGCTTGCGTGGATACCACCACAAAGCTCAGTAGAGAAATCGCCCATAGACAGAACGCGAACTTCATCATCGTACTTCTCGCCAAACAGTGCCATCGCACCTTTTTCTTTCGCTGACTGGATGTCCATGATGTTAGTTTCAATCACATGGTTCTTACGAACTTGTGCGTTAACTAGACGCTCTACTTCTTTAATCTGTGCTGGTGTTACCGCTTCAAGGTTAGAGAAGTCAAAACGTAGGTTGTCTGGCTTAACTAAAGAACCTTTCTGAGCAACGTGCTCACCTAGCACTTCGCGCAATGCTGAGTGAAGTAAGTGAGTTGCAGAGTGGTTTAGTGAGATAGCAGCACGACGCTCAGCATCAACGCGCGCTTCTACTTTATCGCCTTGAGCAAATACGCCTTCAACTAGCTCACCGTGGTGTGCAAATGCATTACCTAGCTTTTGAGTATCTTGTACTTTGAATAGACCCGACGCTGTGCTTAGCGTACCCGCGTCACCACATTGACCGCCTGACTCAGCGTAGAATGGTGTCTCTTCAAGGATGATGATTGCTTTGTCGCCTGCCGATAGTGAAGATACTTCTTCGCCGTCAACGAATAACGCAGAAATCTCACCTGCACCTTCAGTACCGGTGTAACCACAGAACTCAGTGTTCGTGTCTACTTTGATCGTTGCGTTGTAATCAGTACCGAACTGACCCGCTTCACGTGCACGCTTACGCTGTGCTTCCATCGCCTTCTCAAAGCCTTCTTCATCAATGGTAAAGTCGCGTTCGCGAGCTACATCGTTAGTAAGGTCAGCTGGGAAGCCGTATGTATCGTAAAGTTTGAAGACTGTTTCACCGTCAAGCTCTTTGCCTTCAAGTGAGTCTAATGCGTCGTTTAGGATAACCATGCCACGCTCTAGCGTGCGACCAAAGTTCTCTTCTTCGATGCGAAGTACTTTTTCAACAAGCTCTTGCTGTTTCTTAAGCTCTTCAGCTGCAGAACCCATCACTTCAGCCAGTACACCCACAAGTTTGTGGAAGAACACGCCTTGTGCACCAATCTTGTTACCGTGACGAACTGCACGACGAATAATACGACGTAGAACGTAGCCACGACCTTCGTTTGAAGGCATTACGCCATCAGCGATTAGGAATGAACAAGAACGGATGTGGTCAGCAATAACGCGCAGCGATTGGTTAGATAGGTCGTCGTGACCCACCACTTCTGCTGTCGCTTTGATTAGCTTTTGGAATACATCAATTTCGTAGTTAGAGTGAACGCCCTGCATGATTGCAGAGATACGCTCAATACCCATACCAGTATCTACAGCTGGCTTAGGTAGCGGTTCCATAGTGCCGTCAGCGTGACGGTTGAACTGCATGAATACGTTGTTCCAAATCTCGATAAAACGGTCACCATCTTCTTCAGGTGTACCAGGGCGGCCACCCCAAATGTGCTCACCGTGATCGTAGAAGATTTCAGTACATGGACCACAAGGGCCTGTGTCACCCATTGTCCAGAAGTTATCAGATTCAAACTTCTTTCCACCTTCTTTGTCGCCGATGCGAACAATCTTGTCAGCTGGGATGCCCACTTTCTTGTTCCAGATTTCGAATGCTTCGTCATCTGTCTCGTAAACCGTTACTAACAGGCGATCTTTTGGCAGACCTAGTGTTTCAGTCAGGAACTCCCAAGCAAAGCCAATCGCTTCTTCTTTGAAGTAGTCGCCAAAGCTGAAGTTGCCTAGCATTTCGAAGAACGTGTGGTGACGAGCCGTGAAACCTACATTTTCAAGGTCATTGTGTTTACCACCCGCACGTACACAACGCTGAGCCGTAGTTGCTCGAGTGTAGGCACGTTTTTCGGCGCCTAAGAAGCAATCTTTGAATTGGTTCATGCCTGCATTAGTAAATAGCAGGGTTGGATCGTTATGTGGAACTAACGATGAACTGTCTACGATTTGGTGTTCTTTGCTCTCAAAGAACTTAAGGAACGCGTTGCGAACCTCATCAGTGCTCATGTACATGCAGCTCTTCCTGAAAATAGTCGAGTTAGAATTTTGCCGTATTGTAGATCATGGTTAAGGCTTCGACTAGTTTTCTTGTAGAAAAGACACCCTTGGGCAGGATTTTAGTTGGAATTCGATAAAATGAAGAATATTCCACTAGCTCAAGCGAAGAAAAATAAAAAAAACCTCGCACACTATGTACGAGGTTTATGCTGTTGATACTCAATCAAAAACCAGTAAAACCGTTATCAATAGCCTGTATTACCTGTTAGTGCTTAGTGCGTAAGATAACCACTTCATTTTGGTCTAGATTAAATGTACCGCTGCCATTAGAAACAACCACTTGGTCAGTGCCTAATACACTGTCGTAAGTTCCGTTTGCCAATCCTAAATTCACCGCGTTAACCGATGTACCTTGACCGAGGTTCATTGCAACCACAACTACGTCATCGCCTGCGTTACGTTCATATACCAATACATCATTGCTTATCCAACGCTCGATATAATCACCTTGCTGAACCGCATAGCTGTCCTTACGAAGCTTACTTAATGTTTTTATCATCTTGTAAGCATTGGTCGTTTTATCAAAGCTTGGCATCATTTCACGGTTGTATGGGTCATTACCTTGTTGGCCAAAACCGTTGGTAGTGAAGTTAGCCGCGTAGTGCTCTGTTCCATAGTAAATACAAGGAATGCCACGAGAGGTCATAATAAGCGCTAAACCCAGCTCCACTCTGTCTTGTGCAAATGCAACACTTTGACGACCACCCCACTTGTCTTTGCCTGCGCCAAAGTTCTTCGCGTCTGAGCGTAAAACGGTAGAGATACGTGACGCATCGTGGTTATCTAAGAACACCACTTGCCAATCACTGCTTGTGAATTTTTGGTCTCTCAGCTTCATGTAGTTATTAATGGCATACATGCCAGTTCCATTGTGTTGTAGCAAGGCGTTTTCGATGGTGTTTCTCAAACCAAAATCAAGCAATGCAGAGCCTGATGTATTGGCAAAATCGATAGAGGCAAAGTTTGATCCTGTTGCGTCAGCACCTGAATCCATCCACTCACCAAAGAAATAGAAATCTTTACCTTGGCTTTTCTTCGCGTACGCGTTTATTTGGTCAGTAAAATCTTGGATAAACTCTTTATCCATATGTTTCACCGCATCAATACGAATCGCATCCACACCTAAATCAACCCAGAATTTCGCGCCATCAATCAAGTACTGACGCGCAGGGCCATCTTTACGTTGGTCAAAATCGGTTAAGTTAAACAAGGTTTTATTACGAACCGCCCATGCGTCGTTCCATTCCCAATCTTTACCGTTTTCAGCGATCGCTCCATTATGATGGTAATACCCTGCATTATCATTTTTGTAGTCGGTAACTCGAACACCCTTTTTATAAAGTGCACCGTATTCCCCTTCATCATCAGGGTTAGAGTGATTAGGCGCATAGTCCAGCACGAGTTTCATGCCGTAGCTATCCATTTTCGTCTTTAATGCTTTAAAATCGGCAACGGTACCTAGATGCTCGTCAACTTTAAAGAAGTCACGTCCCCAGTAGCCGTGGTAACCCGCACCGCCTCGACTGTCAGGCACGTTAATGTTATCTGCTGGAGGCGTTATCCAAATGGCCGTGATCCCCATATCATGCAAGTAATCTAGCTTTGCAGTTAAACCTTTTAAGTCACCACCAAAGTATTTTTTGAAATCCGATTTGTCTGCCGAATACATGTCGGCACCCGTCGCTGTATTATTGGCTGAATCGCCATCATAGAAACGGTCAAGAAACACGAAATACATGGTTTCATCACGCATATCAAAGGGAAGTTTTTCATGGACCACCACTTTATTCGTGTCGTCATAGAAATTAATTTCGTAGGTTTTATTAGGGTCAACTGAGAAATTTGATAGAGGGTAGTTTTCAGACCAATCACCAAAGCGATCAACCTTAAAACTAGGAGAGTTCGTTCCATCACCGGTATTAAATTTTTTCACTATTTGCCAGTGGTTTGCTTTCACTTTAACCATAGATTCGGCTTGCCAGTTATTGGCTGTACCACGGAAATAGGCCTGGTTCCAATCTGCCATAGCAGGTAGGGAAGCCAGTAATGCTGATAGCACAATAAGCTTATTCTTCATGTGTCGTCCTTTATTCACGTTATGTTGGTGTAGGTTATTGTTTTATATTCTTGTCACGCGATTTAACTATCAGGTCGTGTTTCGTGAGCATGCTATATAGCCTCCCTCCCATACAACCATTACGGCCGCGTTAAATAATGTCAGAAGCGATGAAGTCAGCTGTACGAATAAAACCTTCCTTATATAAGTTCTATTTAATTGAGGCGTGACAGTATCTTGAGAATGAGTTCTCAGGATTCATTTATATTTTTATTATGCCCTTAAGCCAAAGTGAGATACTTAGGGCATATTATTAAAGTGAGGTGTTAGAACGTTCTATTGAAACCATTCATCTACGATAGTTAATGCCAATAAGGCCTGATTTTACAACGTCAGGTTCTGTTCGGTTTCACCATCAAAAATATGGCAAAAAGCAGAATCAAAATTAAAGCGTACTTGGCTGCCAATATCTGATGTACTTATGCTTTGGTTATTCACTCGCGCAACAATTTCGTTATCACCCAATTTGAAATACAGGTATTTTTCATTCCCTAAGTTTTCAACCACGGTCAGCTCACCAGGGTGTACGTTCACCATCTCATCATCAGCGGCAATATTTATGTGTTCAGGTCGAATGCCTAGACACACGGGCTTATCAATATGATCCACAAGCTTTTCTTGCAAACGTTTAGGAATAATAATTTGGGCGTTAGGGGCAAGTTCCACGTAAATATCATCACCTAACTTGCGTAGGGTTGTGTTCACTAAATTCATGGCTGGGGAGCCGATAAAACCCGCCACAAACTTGTTCTGTGGTGCGTTGTACAAGTTGGTCGGCGTGTCCACTTGCATAATGTTACCTTGATTTAATACACAAATTCGGTCGCCTAAAGTTAAAGCTTCCGTTTGATCGTGCGTGACATAAATCATGGTCGCAGGGTTACCTTCATCTTTAAGAGACTTGTGTAGTTGTGCGATTTTCACACGCATCGAAACACGTAGTTTGGCATCAAGGTTGGATAGAGGCTCATCAAATAAGAATACGTCCGGTTTACGAACAATGGCTCGCCCCACTGCGACACGCTGACGCTGACCACCCGACATTTCTTTAGGCTTACGGTACAGGAGATCGGTAATTTCTAGTTTTTCAGCGGCATCTTCTACGCGTTGTTTGATCTCTTCTTTTGGTCGCTTTTGCATTTTCAAACCAAAGGCCATGTTATCGAAGACCGTTTTGTGTGGGTACAACGCATAGTTTTGGAATACCATGGCAATACCACGCTCTTTAGGCGCTAAATCATTCACCACTCTATCGCCAATACGCACTTCACCTGCTGAGATATCTTCTAAGCCAGCAATCATTCGCAATGTGGTAGATTTGGCGCAACCAGACGGCCCCACAAATACCATGAACTCACCTTCGTGAATATCTAAGTCAATTCCGTGTACGGCTTTAAAACCATTATCGTACTGTTTTTCTACTTTACGCAGGCTAACTGTTGCCATTTGAAACTCCGAATACGGGTTAAATCTTGATAGGTAAAAATCTTTTTAGCCAGTGACTGGAGCTCTCAAGTTACTGGCTAAAAAGACGTAAACATTAATCATTGAACATTTAGGGTTTATGTTTAAAACATAGGTACTCTGATATTCAGAGCACCTTTCATCTGTATCACTGCGTCAACCACGAGTTTATAAACGGTGTTATACAGCGTGGTTATAAATGGTGATATAGAGTGGGTTATGTCGGTGCTACATCGGTTGGCTACATCGCTTATTTACACGCTTTAACCAATGCACGAACTGGCTTCTTATCTTCGTTAATTTCAACACTCCATAAATATTTGCCATCCTCTGGAATATTAACGGTTGTGTTTTTTGCAAAGCCACCGCGTTTTAGTGCTTTCTCATAACCTGCCGTCATCGACATGCCAGCTGCGGTAAATTGTGGAGACCAGCCCATCGTTGCGAACTGCAAACTTACGTTGCCCGCTTTTTCTTCGCTTACCACTTGGTAAATACCTTTGCCTTTATGCGACATTTGACGGTTTTCCATGTGGATCCACTGACCATCAGGGAAAGTGCCTATAACATAAAGTGAAGGACGAATTGGCCCGCGATCTTCCACCGTGGCGAGATTACAATCGGCGAAAGGACCTGTTGCTTTCATTTGATCAGCTGCTGGCGTGTCAGCTGTGCTCGCACAGCCCATTAACGCTGAAGATAAAAGTGCGGCTGCAAGTAGAGTACGTTTCATTGTCATTTCCTTATTATTTTTTATATATGTAGGGTTCTATTCCGTTTTAGTCATCGCGAGTTAGGGCTTTAATTTTTTAAAGCTCTCGCTTCGGCAACCTATAAACGAAATAGTCTCGCTATTAAGCTCTTTTTCGGTACCACCGATCTTTTGTCTGTATCAAGTTCTAACGATTTAGAGTTTGGACGGGGGTTACTGTTTTTTTGATGAGTTAATTTGTTCAATACGGCTAAGTTTTTATAATAAGAACGTGCATCTTTCGCCGGATAACCGAACAGATCACTATTGGCAGGGAAAGAGTGGCTCACACCTGATTTGGCTTTAATAACGGAGTTTTTCCCGATAGTAAGATGCCCTGCGGTACCGGCTTGACCATGTACAATGACATGATCTTCCAAAGTAGTGTGGCCCGCAAAACCAGCCTGAGATACCAGTAAACAGTGCTGACCTATTTTGCAGTCATGCCCTATTTGCACTAGGTTATCTATTTTGGTTCCACGACCAATAACGGTGTCGCCTAAAGTGCCTCTGTCGATGGTGTTATTACAGCCAATTTCAACTTCATCACCAATGATCACTCGACCCACACTTTCCACGCGTTCATAACGGGTGTTGTGCCCGGTCATGTATTCGAAGCTGTAATTACCAATGGAGTTGTTAGAGTCAATGGTGACATTGTTACCAATCACAGTGCCTTCTTTGATGACTGTATTGGCATGAATTGCAACGTTATTGCCGATTGTTACACCGTTCATGATTTTAACACCGGGCATGAAATGGCAACCTTCACCTATTTGACAATGCTTTCCGATATAAACATCGGGAGTATCTGATGTATTCCCTTGATCAAATAATTGATATTTTTGAACTTTATAATGACGCATTAGTTGATTGAGCTTCTCAGCTTCGAGCTTCTCAATCACGATTTTTGTTTTTGCTTTAGTCTGTAAAATGGCTTCTGGCCCAACAATGACATCAGCCAAAGTTTCAGATAGCCCTTTTAAATCGGCTTTAGCAAAGACAATGGCTAAGCCGCCCTCTTCTACGCTGGAAACTGGGCGAATCTTCGATATTTCTACCGTGTTATCACCTTCAATTTTTCCACCAACGATTTGGGCGATATCTGAAACTTTGATCATAATATTACTCTGTCATTTGAGTTGTGATTAATACCACTTAGAAGCGGTAAAGCGCTTGTAGGTACATTGTTTCTTGTTCTACAGTTTTCTCTTCGCCTTTCAGCTTAGAGAAGGTCTCTGTGTCTTTAGCCCACTCAAGTTCGCCTTTTACCAACCAATCGTCGCCAATTGCTTGCTCATAGCCTAAAGTTGCCTTACGAATATCTTTGAAGAAAGTTTCGTTCTTTGCCCAACCGTCTGTATGTTTCGTTTCGTTTTCACCAATACGAGCACGAACGTACATAGTGCCGGCTTCTTCAAAGCTGTACTGAACGATTGGTTCAATATACATCTCGGTGAAATCGCTGGCTTCATTGAGTGAACCGTTTCCGGTTTTCGCTTTATTTTCTTTAACTTGATAGTAGAGCTCAGCTGCAACTTCCCACTGACCAAAGCGCTTGTAAGGTTTAAATAAGAGGCTGTAACCTTCCTCTTCACGAGAACCCCAAGCACTCTTATCTGAATCGTTGTATAGGTACTCTAGGTTTGAATAGAAGCCCGCTGAATATTCATTATTCCAGTACGTAAGGTATGGACGAATACTGTGCTCAGCTTTCGTGGTTTTCAAGCCGTCTACTTTCGCAGAAGTAACAATATCACCCTTTGTATATTCCAACTCATAGATCAAGCCCGTTCCCCAACCATTTCCTAGCTGAAAACTTTTATTTAATGATAATAAGTGCTTATATCCATTTTCTGTTTCTGCGTATGCGCCTTTCTTTTTCTTACGATTTTCAAGTTTGAACGCGTAAAGTGCTGTCGCATTCCACGCAGCGTTGTTATAGAAGACGTTAAACACTTCATGAGTCGTTGTACGCTCTTTAGACTTGCCACCACCCCATGATGCAAAATCAGTGATGTTTTTCTCTTCGACTTCAATCGATGTTCCAACATGCCCACCAAATTTTAAAGCGTCATAAAAAAAGATATCACTTGGAGACATAGTTCGGTCATCAGCAGCCGAAGCGCCAGCACTAATAAGTAGAGTGTTGGTGATCACTACAGACAATAATGTTTTTTTCACGGTCATTCCTTATTGATTCTTCACTGAATCATTTGTTGTTATTTGTAGGGTTATTTTTGTTCACTGTTTCTCTTTATCTATCCACTGTGTCTCTTGATAGGCTTGCTGATTTCGCAACATTTAACCAGAAAAACATAGTCGTCCGTAATGAACGCCTATTTATTGTTCTAGAATTATAAATGTTTTGCTTCCTATTGAATTTAGAAATGAGAGATCAATCACCCTTGACTGCGGAGATTATTGATCACCATCACAAACGGTAGGCTTTTCATTAATCTAAGTATCAAAATGAACAAAGCACCGTTCAAAACCCCCAATAAACAAGACATAAAACCCTATAGCTACCAGATGTAAAAAGCACAAACGGAAGGTGACAAGCATCACAAATACGCTGACATTTTAACCAGGTGATGTTGACATATTGTCGGCGAGACATACCATAGTAGTACTTAACGAACGACTACTATGATTTTAAATAGCGCGGTGTCAGTATGAAAAATTCAGGAATGAAAAAGAATCTATTCGCGGCAGCCTTAATGGCGGCAACGTTAACGACCAGTACATTAACGGCTGCAGCAGATGCAAACGCAGACACAATTCAGCCAGAAAATGGGGCTGAGTTGTTAATCTGGACCGACAAAACAACACTCGACTACATGGAGTACGCCGCTCAGTCCTTTAATAAAGAGTTAGGATACGATATTGATTTTTCATTCCGTGGGTTAGCGCCGATCGATGCCGCTTCTCGTTTGATTCAGGATGGCGGCTCTGCTCGCGTGGCAGATGTAGTAGAGATTGAACATGACTTATTGGGGCGATTAGTCGTGGCAGGTGGGGCGATGGAGAATCTGGTGTCTGCCGAACGTATCTCGAATACTTTTATGCCAAATGCGATTAATGCGTCTCAAGCTGAAGGGGTGAGCTATGGCTTCCCAGTTAGCTTCGCTACTACCGCTCTGTTCTACAATAAAGATTTACTGACTAAAGCACCTGAGACTTTTGAAGAAATTATCGAATTTTCAAAAACTTTCAACAATAAGCAAGAACATAAATACGCACTGCTTTGGGACATACAGAACTATTACGAGTCTCGTATGTTTGTCACGCTTTACGGTGCATACGAATTTGGTAATAACGGTACCGATGCAAAAGACATCGGCATCAATTCTGAAAAAGCCCAACAAGGCTTAGAAGCAATGAAAACCCTGCAAGTGGCCAACAATTCAAATCCAGTTGATATGCGCAACCCGCAAGTACGTCGTGGCTTATTTAATGAAGGAAAAGTCGCCGCTATTATCGACGGCCCTTGGGCAATCGAAGGGTATCAAGAATCAGGGATAAATCTTGGTGTTGTACCTATGCCTAAATTAGCAGGCCAACAACCACGCACTTTTGCAACTGTTCGTCTTGCGGTTGTGTCTTCTTACACTGAGTATCCGAAAGCCGCACAATTATTTGCTGACTACCTTACTTCCGACGCGATGCTGAAAAAACGCTATGAGATGTCAAGAGCACTCCCTCCGATCCAGTCAGTTATGGAAGAGATCATTGTTGATGCCGATGAAGCCACTTACGCCATTATTACGCAAGGTTTCTACTCAGACGCAATGCCATCGATTCCTGAAATGGGCTTCATTTGGTCACCAATGGCCAGTGCTATTACAGACTACTGGGTAAACGATAAACCTGCGAGTTCTGTTCTTGACCGTGCGCTTTCGATCATCGAAGAACAAATAGAATTACAAGAGTAACCTCTGAACTCCCGTCGCGACTTACAAGCGACTTAGCTCATGCGCTGTATCATAAAGCCACAGCGCTAGTTCAGGGCGTGACCAGAAAACGAATACATAACGACAACCTAAACAATAGAGATAAACAATGTTGTTAACAGAGAATCAGCCGGCATCACGAATGCCCGCTTCACTCCTTATTATGGGGAGTACACAGATCGTAAAAGGTCATTGGATAAAAGGCGGTGTATTTTTAGCCATGCAGCTAATCACATTGTTGATTCTCCCGGAGCTGTTGGCCTCGCTAAAAGGCTTAGTCACTTTAGGAGATGTCGCTCAAGTTCGTGAAGGCTTTAAAATATTACAGGGCGATAACTCTGTCTTTATGTTGGTCGAAGGAGTCATAGCCTTACTCTACAGCTTCTTATTCATCTGTCTGTACATCGCTAATGTCCAAGATGCAAAAGTCAGCCTTAAGTCACGACTGAATCTTCGAGAACAATTTAAAGACATTTACGACCAAAAGTTCGCGTTCATCATGCTATCGCCAGCCTTTATTGCCAGTATCGCATTCATTATTTTACCAATCATTATTACGGTACTCGTCTCTTTCACTAACTATTCGGCACCTCATCATATCCCACCAAGAAACCTCGTAGATTGGGTGGGGTTTAAAAACTTTGTTTCACTATTTGAACTAAAAATATGGTCGAGCACTTTCTTCGGTGTCGCTTCTTGGACGGTTCTGTGGGCATTTTTTGCCACCATATGTACTTGTGGGTTTGGTTTCTTACTGGCGCTTGCGCTACAAAATAGAAACATTAAAGCAAAAAAAGCATGGCGCTTTATCTTTATTCTCCCTTATGCCATTCCGGCTTTCGTGACCTTATTGATGTTCCGCTTACTA
This sequence comes from Vibrio sp. FF266, assembly GCF_041439695.1. Lineage (NCBI taxonomy): Bacteria > Pseudomonadati > Pseudomonadota > Gammaproteobacteria > Vibrionales > Vibrionaceae > Vibrio > Vibrio sp. FF266. The sequence continues at coordinate 51,718 of NZ_JBGOOO010000026.1, read as the reverse complement.
CTGAATGGTATTGGACCAGTCAACGCAACGTTAAACTCGTGGGGCTTTGATTCGATTGCCTTCTTATCAGACCCCTTCACCGCAAAAATTACCGTTATCGCGGTGAGTGTTTGGGTTGGCGCACCTTACTTTATGCTGCTTATTGCAGGGGCACTGACTAACATTTCAAGCGAACTTTATGAAGCCAGTGAAGTCGATGGTGCAAGCAAATTCCAGCAATTTAAAGAAATCACCCTGCCTATGGTGTTGCACCAATTGGCCCCATCGTTGGTCATGACCTTTGCCCATAACTTCAATAACTTTGGGGCGATTTACCTGTTAACCGAAGGGGGTCCTATCAACCCTGAATATCGATTTGCAGGACATACCGACATTCTGATCACTTGGATTTACAAGCTCACGCTCGACTTCCAGCAGTATCAAATCGCTTCGGTTATCTCAATCATTATCTTCTTGTTCTTGTCTGGTATTGCGATATGGCAATTCAGCCGCATGAAGTCATTCAAAGACGATGTAGGTATGTAACATGGCTAATTTAAATAGTACGGATAAGTTAATTAACATGGACAAATACATTGGCAAAATAGGCACCCTAGTCGTGTACTTATTTCTCATTGCCAACGCATTATTAGTACTTGGCCCAGTGATTTGGACAGTGCTAGCTTCATTCAAAACGGGGAATAACTTATTCAGTTCTTCTTTCACAAGCATTGACTTTACGCTCGACCACTACCGCGCGTTATTCACGGACACACCCTATTTAGACTGGTATAAAAACACCTTTCTTCTCGCGACAGCGAATATGGTTATCTCACTGGTTGTCGTGACTATTTCAGCGTTTGTGTTCTCTCGCTACCGCTTCAATGGTAAGCGCAACATTATGATGAGCATTCTTGTATTGCAGATGTTCCCGGCCTTTCTCTCGATGACGGCTATCTACATCTTGCTATCAAAAATGGGATTGATTGATACCTATGCTGGCTTGTTATTTGTATATGTAACGGGCTCACTACCATTCATGATTTGGTTGGTGAAAGGTTATTTCGATGCCATTCCCACTTCATTAGATGAAGCAGCAAAAATTGATGGCGCAGGCCACATGACGATTTTCCTCGAGATCATTCTCCCTCTCGCGAAACCTATCTTAGTGTTTGTTGGTTTAGTGTCTTTCACCGCACCTTGGATGGACTTCATTTTACCTACGCTTATCTTACGCAGCGAAGAAAAAATGACGCTAGCCATCGGTATTTTCAGTTGGATTTCATCTAACTCAGCGGAGAATTTCACGCTGTTTGCCGCGGGTTCATTATTGGTTGCAGTGCCCATCACTTTGCTATTTGTTGCGACTCAAAAACACATTACTACCGGCCTCGTCAGCGGTGCAGTTAAAGAATAATAATTAGGGATGATTTCCGCTATGGCTATTACAAATTCAGTTATCAACAAACCGATTACAAAAAGCTCGCTGACTCACTCAGCAAAAAGTGCAGACAGCTACGCTTACAACAATGAAACGCTTCACCTTCGCTTACGCTGTGCAAAAGGCGAACTAGACAAGGTTTCACTTTGGATAGGCGACCCGTACCACTGGGCAGAAGGTGGCCTCGATGGTGGCAACCTAGGTGGCAGTGATGCACACGGTTGGGTGGGTGGCAATGAAGTGACCATGATTCATGAAGGGGAAACCGAGTACCACGACCACTGGTTTGCAGAGTTTACTCCACCGAAACGTCGTAGCCGCTATGGCTTTATTTTGTACGGAAAAGGCGGCGAAAAGATTCTATTTGGAGAAAAACGCTGCGCCGACATTTCAACGACTGAAAACGCAGAAATCGAGCTGAGCAACTTAAGTAATTTCTTCTGTTTTCCTTACATAAACCCTCGTGACGTTTTAAAGACACCGACGTGGATAAAAGACACCATTTGGTACCAAATATTCCCAGAGCGCTTTGCTAATGGTCGCCCTGAAACATCACCTGCCAACGTGCAACCTTGGGGAACCAGACCTGTATCCGACAACTTTATGGGTGGCGATTTATGGGGCGTGATCGATAAGCTCGATTACCTGCAAGATCTTGGCGTGAATGGTTTGTATTTGTGCCCTATTTTCACAGCCAACGCCAACCATAAATACGACACTGTCGACTACTACAATGTAGACCCGCACTTTGGCGGCAATGAAGCTTTTAAAGCACTCGTCGATGAAGCCCATAAACGCGGCATGAAAATTATGCTCGACGCGGTGTTCAACCACATTGGGTCTCAATCACCACTATGGCTAGACGTTGTGAATAACGGGGCAAAGTCCAAATACGCCGACTGGTTTTGGATCAATCAATTCCCTGTATACCCAGATACACCAAAAGAAGACTGGGATTTTTGGAACTTAAACTACGAAACTTTCGCCAACGTCGTCGAAATGCCAAAGCTGAATACTGAAAATGAAGAGTGTCGCGCATACTTATTAGACGTAGCGCGCCACTGGGTAGAAGAGTTCAACATTGATGGATGGCGTTTAGACGTAGCCAACGAAGTGGACCACGCGTTTTGGCGTGACTTCCGTAAAGTCGTAAAAGATGCCAACCCAGACTGCTACATTCTTGGTGAGATTTGGCACGAAGGTATGCCTTGGTTACGTGGCGACCAGTACGATTCGTTGATGAATTACCCGCTGACACAAGCCATTACCGACTACTTTGGTCTTGGCGACGTTGATAAAGAGAGCTTTGTAAATGCAGTGAACGCGTCGTACATGGCATACCCACGCAACGTAAACGAAGCGATGTTTAACTTATTAGATAGCCATGACACCACTCGCATTATCTCTTTATGTCAGGGCGACAAACGTAAAGCTAAATTAGCCTATTTATTTATGTTCACTCAAGTCGGTGCTCCATGCATTTATTATGGTGGCGAAATTGGTATGGATGGCGGCCGCGGCATGGGCAGCGAAGACAACCGAAAATGCATGATATGGGAAGAATCAGAGCAAGACTTAGAATTCAAAAACTTCATTCAAGAAATGATCGCTTTGCGTAAAGCTAATCCCGATTTTAATCAGCCTAGCATTGACTGGTTAAACGTGGAGGATGAAAAAGGGACGGCAGACAAAGATTGTATCGCTTACCGCCGTGGCAATTTAATGTTTGTTCTAAACAACAGCGATAAAGATAAACAGATCATGCTCGATGGAAAATCACTGACCATTAGCGCTTATGGCTACGTGATTGAGCAAGCGAACTAAATCCAAGTGTTTCGTTAATCAAATCATGCTCATTAAAGCAGAACCAAATATAGTGATGGGAATCGCGATTGATTCCCACTCTATTTACTCGGTCGCCAGCACTTCTAACGGACAAGAGGTGTATAGAATGGTGCAGCGCACTCCTGGCGACCTTGCCCACTTGACTCAGCATTTGATAAGCCGAATATCAAGCGTCAGCTACCGCTATGGACGTATCGCCGCGATAGGCATAAGTGTATCTGAGTTTTTGTTATCTCATCGCCAATCCGCACATAAACTTGCAAAATCAAGTCCTACTCACTCGCCAGAAATCACCCAATTAACACTAAACCTAAATCAGCATTTCAAGGTCGACTGCTCGCTTGTGATGCATTCACACAGTGCGGCCATTGCGTGCGACGCTATTAGTAACGCAATGACGAACGCAGACTCAATTGAACAACCACTCTCGGCAGGTTCAAGTCTAAATAAGAGGGCTAGAGATTTACACAAAGAGGCCATACTCAGCGTATTTTTGGGCGATGGTTGTGGCATAAGTTTTTATCAAAATAACGAGCAAGTGCACCACCCATTAAGCTCACATTGGGCACATTCAACGTTACCAAATTTTCAATGGCTCGTTGATGGCTTAACTCCTATATGTCGCTGTGGAAACGAGGCGTGCATTGAACAGTTTTTATCCGCACCAAGTATTGAGCGGCAATATCATCAAGTCGTGCTAAAAGACCAAACTTTAACGCAAATTTTTTCAGGCGTAGACCAAAGTGAACCGCATGCATCGCGCATCTATCGTACTTATATCGACCAATTGGCGCGCAGTTTAGTTAATCCCATTCAGCAATTACAGCCCACACGACTCGTATTATCAGGCGAAGCAACGACCTATCCTACATTAACGGCAGATTTAAAAGTCGCATTGTCTCGCTACATTCACGTTAATGAAATTCCAGTGATTATTCACCCAAAACAAGATGAATTCACCTTTGCTCGCGGAGCGTTTCTCATCGCTGAAAAAAATCACAACAATCATTTACGCTCGTCGTGACAAGAATGGTAACCTTAGAAGGAGAAGATATTGAATAGTTTCAGAGGACAACCCGTGTCAGAGCTAGTCACCAAATTAATGGATTTTGGGTTTACCAAAACCGATGCGCTTGTTTATATTAATTTACTCAAAAATGGCCAATCCAGCGGATATAAAATCGCGAAAGAGATCTCTATCTCCCGCTCTTCTGTTTACTCGTCTATCGATAACCTTTACGCCAATGGCTACATTTTCATGTCTGATGGCGACACTAAAGAGTACGAAGCTAAATCACCAGACTTGATTTTCAGCCAGATAGAAAAAAAGACCGTCACCAATATTAATTTCCTTAAATCAGAATTATCTAAGATGATGCTGAAAGAGGAAAAAGAGTTTGTTTACAACGTATCGGGTTTCGACAACTTACTTCAAAAGGCCAAGGAAATCATTAATCAGGCAAATCTAGAAATTTACCTGAACACCGATTTTAACCTTGAGTTGTTTGGCAAAGAATTATGCGACGCCGTGGAACGTGGAGTTCGAGTGATTGGCTTTTCATTCAACAAAATGGCGAGCCCACATGAAAAGATAGAATTACATTCGCGTTCTGAAAATGAAGAAACCGAATACCCTTCACACCGCTTTATGTGTGTAGCCGATATGAAGCTCGCCCTCATGTTCTCACACCGTGAAGAAACTTTAGGCTTATATGCAAACAATCGCTTAATTGTAAAAATGATCGCAGAGCATATTCACAGCGATATTTACCTAACAGAATACGAGCGCCTGGCTCCTAATCAGCACCAACACGTCAGAGTAAATACGATTCACGAACAGCACAATGCTATGGTACTCGACGAGCTTAAGAAGCACTAGTTCAGAAGATCGAATTCAATAATAAGATACGAACAAAGGTCTAGTAATAGGCCTTTAGGGGCAAGAACTTTTGACGGTAATCGATTTAACCCAAAGGGTTTCTTTGATTATTTGATAAAGAATAGACCTATGAGTGCATGACTGTAAGTAATCTAGAGCAACCACCGTCACTTTCCTCTAAACAATCAAATACCTTACATTTTTACGACTGAAACAATAAAGCCTCGAAAATTCGAGGCTTTAAAATCTTTCAAAGTCATGCTTTCTTATGAAGGTGACTTAACAAAACGTTAGCTTATAGCTCTTCGTTTTCTTCTTCCTTCTCTGTACCTTTCTCTTCAAGCACAGCAGGAGTTAGCAGTAACTCACGAAGTTTAGTATCAATTTCTAGAGCAACTTCTGGGTTTTCACGCAGGTATTTACCAGCGTTAGCTTTACCTTGGCCGATCTTGTCGCCTTTGTAGCTGTACCAAGCGCCAGCTTTTTCTACTAGCTTATTCTTCACACCCAAGTCGATAAGCTCACCTTCGCGGTTGAAGCCCTTGCCGTAAAGGATTTGAGTTTCAGCTTGTTTGAATGGTGCAGCAATCTTGTTCTTAACAACCTTGATACGAGTTTCGTTACCAACAACTTCATCACCATCTTTAATCGCGCCAGTACGGCGAATATCAAGACGAACAGATGCGTAGAACTTAAGTGCGTTACCACCTGTTGTTGTTTCAGGGTTACCAAACATCACACCAATTTTCATACGAATTTGGTTAATGAAGATAGCCATACAGTTAGACTGCTTAAGGTTACCTGTTAGCTTACGCATTGCTTGAGAAAGCATACGTGCTTGAAGACCCATGTGGCTATCGCCCATTTCGCCTTCGATTTCTGCTTTAGGTGTTAGTGCTGCTACTGAGTCAATAACAAGAACATCGATAGCACCTGAACGAGCCAGTGCATCACAAATTTCTAGAGCTTGTTCGCCTGTATCTGGTTGAGACACAAGCAAAGCGTCGATATCAACACCCAACTTTTGAGCGTAGATAGGGTCTAGTGCGTGCTCGGCATCGACGAATGCACACGTTTTGCCCACTTTCTGTGCTGCAGCAATAAGCTCAAGCGTTAGCGTTGTTTTACCTGATGATTCTGGACCGTAAACTTCTACGATACGTCCCATCGGTAGGCCACCAGCACCTAGTGCGATATCTAGAGATAGAGAACCTGTAGAAATAGTTTCTACGTCCATTGTGCGGTTATCACCAAGACGCATGATTGAACCTTTACCAAATTGCTTTTCAATCTGACCAAGGGCTGCGGCTAACGCTTTTTGTTTATTCTCGTCCATTACTATCTCCACATAATCGGTTGTCTTAACAAGCGATCTAGAATCTATTTCTAACCCACATAGGGGTGACTAATTGGCTTTTATTATACTGTTGATTCATACAGTGTCTATACCTGTATGAAAATAATTTGTACAAATGTTACTTACCTTCCATTGATAGGTAATCATAAATAACTTGTAGGGCATGGTGCGTGGCTTGTTGGCGTACTTGTGATCTGTCGCCTGTAAATACATGCGTTTCTACTTTATCCCAACCGTTTAGTGCTTTCCAAGCGAAACATACCGTTCCAACAGGCTTATCTTCGGTCGCGCCACCTGGGCCAGCAATACCACTGATCGATACAGAGATAGTCCCATTTGAATGTTGCAATGCCCCGCTCGCCATTTCTATTACGACAGGCTCACTCACCGCACCGAACTCAACTAAGGTTTTAAGCTGTACGCCGATCATCTCTTGCTTCGCTTCATTGCTATAAGTAACAAATGCACGATCAAACCAACCAGAGCTCCCTGTGATATCCGTCACCGCACTAGCAACCCCACCGCCAGTGCAAGATTCAGCCGTCACTAAAACGTGTTTATGTTTAGCGAGTAAGTATCCAAGCTGTTCACTAAGATCTTGAGTCATCTGCATCATCAACTTCCCTTTATCTACTGTCATATCATTCGGATTCACATCTTTTCGCATGTGTCGCTTTTCGCACGAAACGCTTTCACGTATCCTAAGCCGCAATAGAAATAAACGAAAGAAGTTAACTGTGAAAGCCGATCAAAAACATACTCCCATGATGCAGCAGTACCTAAAGCTAAAAGCAGAAAATCCAGAAATTCTGCTGTTCTACCGCATGGGCGATTTCTACGAGCTTTTCTATGATGATGCTAAAAAAGCTTCTCAACTCCTCGATATTTCACTGACTAAACGTGGTTCATCAAATGGTGAGCCGATTCCTATGGCAGGTGTTCCTTACCATGCCGTTGAAGGGTACCTTGCAAAGTTAGTGCAACTTGGTGAATCCGTAGCAATTTGTGAACAGATTGGTAATCCAGCAACGTCAAAAGGCCCTGTTGAGCGTGCTGTCGTACGTATCGTTACACCCGGTACCGTGACCGATGAGGCTTTGCTTTCTGAGCGCATTGATAACCTGATTGCCTCTATTTACCACCACAATGGTAAATTTGGCTACGCGACGCTTGATATTACTTCTGGCCGATTCCAGCTATGTGAGCCGGAAACCGAAGAAGCAATGGCGGCAGAACTGCAGAGAACCTCACCTCGTGAGCTACTGTTCCCTGAAGATTTCGAACCTGTAAATCTAATGGCAAGCCGTAATGGCAATCGCCGCCGCCCGGTATGGGAATTTGAATTAGATACCGCGAAGCAGCAATTGAATAAGCAGTTTGGTACTCGCGATCTGGTTGGCTTTGGCGTAGAAGGCGCGAAACTAGGCTTATGTGCGGCTGGTTGTTTGATCCAATACGTGAAAGATACCCAACGTACTGCCCTTCCACATATCCGTTCACTGACGATGGATAAGCAAGATCACTCGGTGATCCTCGATGCAGCGACTCGCCGTAATTTGGAGATCACGCAAAATCTTGGTGGTGGTAGTGATAACACCCTTGCCGAAGTACTTGATCACACCGCGACGGCTATGGGTAGCCGTATGCTTAAGCGCTGGTTACATCAACCAATGCGCAATATCTCTGCACTCGATCAGCGCCTAGATGCTATTGGTGAAATGAAAGATTTGGCTCTGTTTACAGAGCTACAGCCAACCTTGAAACAGATCGGGGATATCGAACGTATTCTTGCTCGACTAGCACTTCGCTCAGCTCGTCCTCGTGATATGGCACGACTTCGCCAAGCGATGGAATATTTGCCAGAACTTGCAGAAACACTGACACAATTGAAGCACCCATACCTAACTCAACTTGCTCAATATGCCTCGCCTGTGGATGAGGTTTCTGAACTACTTGAGCGAGCGATCAAAGAGAACCCACCCGTGGTTATCCGCGATGGTGGTGTGATAGCAGAAGGCTACAACGCCGAGCTAGATGAATGGCGCGACCTTGCTGCAGGTGCAACCGAGTTTCTGGATAAGCTTGAGCAAGAAGAGCGTGAGCGTCACGGTATCGACACGCTAAAAGTTGGCTACAACAACGTCCACGGTTTCTTCATTCAGGTAAGCCGCGGACAAAGCCATCTTGTGCCACCACACTATGTTCGCCGCCAAACGCTGAAAAATGCAGAACGTTACATTATTCCTGAGCTGAAAGAGCACGAAGACAAAGTTCTCAGCTCTAAATCGAAAGCCCTAGCTATCGAGAAGAAGTTGTGGGAAGAGTTGTTTGATTTGTTACTGCCTTATCTAGAGCGACTACAAAACATTGCATCTTCAGTGTCTCAACTTGATGTTCTACAAAACTTAGCTGAACGTGCAGACACCCTTGATTACTGTCGTCCAACCATGACAGAGTCTGCTGGCGTACAAATTCAGGCCGGTCGTCACCCCGTTGTTGAACAAGTGATGGACGAACCCTTTATTGCTAACCCTATCGACCTCAATGATCAACGTAAGATGCTGATCATCACAGGTCCAAACATGGGGGGTAAGTCGACCTACATGCGTCAGACCGCACTCATTGCGCTGATGGCTCATATTGGTTGTTATGTTCCTGCAGAAAGCGCGACGATTGGTTCTATCGACCGTATCTTTACGCGTATTGGCGCATCCGATGACTTAGCTTCGGGTCGTTCAACCTTCATGGTTGAGATGACAGAGACCGCGAATATCCTGCACAATGCAACACCAAATAGCCTTGTGTTAATGGATGAAATCGGTCGTGGTACCAGTACTTACGATGGTCTGTCTCTGGCTTGGGCAAGTGCGGAATGGCTAGCTAATCAAATCAATGCGATGACACTATTTGCAACGCACTACTTTGAGCTAACTGAGCTGCCTAACCAACTTCCAACACTGGCTAACGTGCACCTAGACGCGGTAGAACACGGCGACAGCATTGCCTTTATGCACGCAGTTCAAGAAGGAGCTGCAAGTAAATCTTACGGCCTTGCGGTTGCAGGATTGGCTGGCGTGCCTAAAGCAGTGATCAAAAACGCACGTGCGAAGCTGACTCAGCTAGAAGCATTGAGTATCGACTCTCCGACATCAAAACCAAGTGGCGTTGATATCGCAAACCAACTGAGCCTGATCCCTGAACCGAGTGAAGTGGAGCAAGCACTAGCGAATGTTGATCCTGATGATCTAACTCCTCGCCAAGCACTAGAAGAGCTCTACCGTTTGAAGAAGTTGCTTTAGTCTCTTTCCAAGTAGCTTGTTATTGCCGTCCGTGATTTTGATTAGACGGCATCAAATACCAAAGCCACAAACAAAAAAACGCTGACTTAAAGCCAGCGTTTTTATTTGTCTTCTATTCAAAGAAACATCATCCGTTCATTTAGTCGTTTTCTACGTTGAACAGATTTTCCATGTTCAAGCCTTGCTTGATTAGAATTTCACGTAAACGACGAAGACCTTCAACTTGGATTTGGCGAACACGTTCACGAGTCAGGCTAATTTCACGGCCTACTTCTTCTAGTGTTGATGGTTCATAGCCAAGTAATCCAAAGCGACGCGCAAGCACCTCTTTCTGCTTAGGATTCAGCTCATCAAGCCAGAAGATCAACGAATTCTTGATATCACTATCTTGAGTTGAAACCTCAGGATCTGAATTGTTGATGTCTGGAATAATATCCAACAGCGCTTTCTCACCATCACCACCAATTGGCGTATCAACAGAGCTCACTCGTTCGTTTAGACGAAGCATCTTACTCACATCACCAACAGGTTTGTCTAGCTTAGAAGCAATTTCTTCTGCCGTTGGTTCATGGTCAAGTTTTTGTGAAAGTTCTCTTGCGGTACGTAGGTAGATGTTCAGCTCTTTCACAACATGGATTGGCAAACGGATAGTGCGAGTCTGATTCATTAACGCACGTTCAATGGTTTGACGAATCCACCATGTTGCGTAAGTTGAGAAGCGGAAGCCACGCTCTGGATCAAACTTCTCTACGGCGCGAATCAAACCTAGGTTGCCTTCTTCAATAAGATCGAGAAGTGCAAGACCACGGTTGCTATAACGACGAGAAATTTTTACCACCAAACGCAGGTTACTTTCGATCATGCGTTTGCGTGCTGCTTCATCACCGCGTAGAGCTCGACGCGCATAAAGCACTTCTTCTTCAGCGGTTAATAGTGGTGAGAAACCGATTTCGCCTAAGTAGAGTTGAGTCGCATCTAAGCTTTTAGACGTAACTTCAGTCTCTTCTTTCGCTTCGGTTTTCTTAGTGACTGTTCGTTTTGCTTTTCCAAGAGCTTCCTGTTCCGTGGTTGCTTGGTTAAGATCGAACTCTTCTTTGGTTACTGCATTGCTTATACTCATAACGCCTCCCCCTGGCGAAATTAGCATGACATTACAACTTCATATGTCGCTAAATGACTATGTCACTCCATACAATACGTAATTTTTGCATATTGTATTTAAGGTAAATACCGTTTTGGATTAACTGATTTACCTTGGTAACGAATCTCAAAGTGCAGCCTGACACTGCTGGCTCCAGAGCTTCCCATTGTTGCAATTTTCTGCCCTGGTTTCACACTTTGCCCTTCAGATACTAATAGTCGGTCGTTATGCGCGTATGCACTTAAGTAATTATCATTGTGCTTCACAATCACTAGATTGCCGTAGCCTCGTAATGCATTACCCGAATAAACAACCGTTCCCCCTGCAGTAGATACTATTGGCTGACCTCGCTGTCCTGCTATGTCTATGCCTTTATTTCCTTGTTCGCCTACAGAGAAATTCTTAATTACTCTCCCTTTCGTTGGCCATAACCATTTGGATACTTTGTTACTCGTTGGTTTTGTTGGCGGTGTAACATTCTGTTTACCTTTAGAACCAACATACTCCTTTGATTTGGATTGTACAACCTTCTTTTGTGGATCTTTTTTCGCCACTTTGGTGATTGTTTGAGCGGGCGCAGGTTTAGAGTTTTTACTCTTTTGAGGTGTTGTTTTAGGTTTGCTTGAGGCCAACAAAGTTGTGGATGCGGCAACAGGCGCAGCGACGGCTGCAACCGCTACCGTTGATTTACCATACGCTGGAGCGTTGTAGCTAGGACGCCATAACTTAAGGCTCTGTCCGGGATGGATGGTATAAGGTGCAGACAGATTGTTATAGCGAATCAGCTCTTTAACATCTTTATTTGTTACGTAAGCAATAAAATAAAGGGTATCGCCTTTTTTCACTTCATAGTAACTACCACGATAACTACCACGATCAATCGATGAGTAATTCTTGTTTAAGCTTGAAACTGGCGCAGGCGAATTCGCAGCACACCCAACAAGTGCACAGCTAAGCAGTAGAGAACTTCCTTTAAAAACCTTCGAACGCATCGACTTTCTATCCACCTACACCATTAATAATTTTATTAAGCTAACTCACCAGGTACAAGAGGTACAAATCGCACCATCTCGATAACACTCGATAAGAACTCATCACCGTGGCGAACAATCTTCAACAGTTGTTGTTCATCATCTCCGACCGGAATTAATAAGCGGCCTCCATCTTTCAACTGCTGCAAAAGCGCTTGAGGGATCGACTCTGCAGCAGCGGTGACAATAATCGCATCAAAAGGCGCCTTAGAAGACCAACCTTGCCAACCATCACCGTGCTTGGTTGAGATGTTGTAGAAATCGAGTTGCTTCAACCTACGCTTAGCATCCCATTGTAGCGACTTTATTCTTTCAACCGAATACACGTGATCAACCAGCTGAGCCAAAACAGCCGTTTGATAACCAGAACCCGTTCCGATCTCCAAAACGCGGCTGTCTTGTTGTAACTCAAGCAGCTCGGTCATTTTAGCAACAATGTAAGGCTGAGAAATTGTCTGCCCCTGCCCGATAGGCAGCGCATTATTATCATAGGCTTGGTGATGCATAGCCTGTGATAAAAAGCTCTCTCTCGGTAGTAAGTAAATAGCATCAAGAACCTTTTGATCCTGAATACCATTTTCTATCAGAAAAGTAACTAAGCGCTCAGCTTGTGGATTACTCACTTATTTATCCCCTAACCATGTAGTCATCGCACCCAACGACTCATGTGCCGTCAGATCAACTTGTAGTGGTGTTACCGACACAAAACCATGTTCAATGGCGTAAAAATCGGTACCCTCACCAGCATCTTGCTCCTTACCAGGAGGGCCAAGCCAATAGATATCATGACCACGTGGGTCTTTCTGCTTAATCATATCTTCAGCATGGTGACGAGCACCTAGACGTGTCACCTGAGTACCCGATATTTGTTCTAATGCTAAGTCAGGGACGTTCACGTTTAACAGGCGATTGGTCGGGATTGGGTTTGCTAAATGTTGTTCGACAATACGGCGAGCAACCGCTGCCGCTGTCTTAAAATGTTGTTTTCCAACCAGAGAAAATGCCACCGATTGAACACCTAAAAAGTGGCCTTCCATTGCTGCTGCGACTGTACCTGAATAAAGCACGTCATCACCAAGGTTAGCTCCGTGATTAATACCCGTTAAAACCAGATCAGGCATGTCACTCTTTAGGAGTTCGTTCAATGCGAAATGTACACAGTCGGTCGGTGTTCCTTGTACCGAATAGGTATTTCTAGCAATCTCTTGAACACGCAAAGGCTGTTCCAAAGTTAATGAATTTGAAGCACCAGAGCGATTACGGTCAGGTGCCACAATGATAACTTCAGCAAGATCACGTAATTCATTTGCCAGCTCATGAATACCTTGAGCATGCACACCATCATCGTTGCTGAGTAAAATCTTCATCTTGTATCCTTTCTTTTGTACCAATGCCAAGTCACTTAAATTCCAAGATTAAGTGACTTAGACCCAAGCAGAATCATTATTGCTCGTAGGTTCTTTCTACGTGTACTTCTTCAACTAACTCACGAACGATAGCGGTTGCGAAGCAGCCTGCGTCCAGAGAGAATTTAAGAGTGACATTATCTTCGTTTACTTCCCACACTAAACCCATCGGCTTCAACGAGGCTTCACGGCGATCATGGCGCATACGGTTGCCACAAATAAGCGCCATTAGATCCGGTTCAGCATCAAGGTGTTTCTGCTCTAGAGCTTGAGACGCATCCGTCGTCGGTAACGCATTATCTCCAGCTAAAGCAACAGTAATAAACGCAGAACCATTGGCGATATCTTGGTTTACAGCTTCGATATTAGCGGCTGTCACAGCAAGTTGAGCATCGTTTTTAACTACAATATCGCCGACCAATGCCGAAGCAAACGCATCGTGCTCAATACGGTCAGAAAGAATTAAGTTGTAGATCCAAGAACGAGCTGCAGAGAGGTACAAGCTGCGCTTATTTTGATTACGTGTACGAACGTTTTCACGCCCCCAACGACGAGCTTCAGATAAGTTGTTACCTTCATTGCCAAACCTCTGAGCACCAAAGTAATTTGGCACGCCCACTTGAGCGATTTTTTCCAAACGTTTGACTACATCATCGCAGTCCGTTACTTCAGACAAAGTTAGCTCGAATTGGTTGCCAACTAAATCGCCTGGACGTAACTTTTTGTTGTGGCGTGCTGTCGCCAAGATCTCAATGCTTGGGTATTGTGCAAGAAAAGCAGAAAAGTCAGGTTCACCTTTTGGTAGATGCACGCTCAACCACTGTTCTGTCACAGCATGACGGTCTTTCAAACCAGCCCAACTCACGTCTTTCGACTTAACACCACACGCTTTAGCCAGCTCGTTTGCTACAAAGCTCGTGTTCTCACCCGTTTTACGAATACGCACCATTAGGTGTTCGCCTTCACCAGTGAACTCAAAACCTAAGTCTTCATTAACGACAAAGTGTTCGGCTTTTGCTTTTAGTTTTGCTTTCGCAGTTGGTTTACCGTTTAGATAAGCCAATGAAGATAAAATATCTGACATGCTGTTCTTTTCGTGTTGGTGCTTACGCACTTTTAGTAATTAGGACCACCGCTTCACATGCGATGCCCTCTTTGCGACCTGTAAAACCTAAACGCTCAGTGGTCGTCGCTTTTACATTCACATTGCTAATGCTGGTTTCTAAATCTTGTGCGATAGCGTGGCACATAGAGTCTATATGAGGCGCCATCTTTGGAGCTTGCGCCATGATAGTAATATCGGCATTACCAATCACGTAGCCTTGTTCTTTTACTCGACGATAAACATCTTTTAGAAGTTCACGGCTATCCGCGCCTTTCCACTCATCATCAGTATCGGGGAAATGACGACCAATATCACCGGCAGCAATCGCACCTAATAAAGCGTCACACAACGCATGAAGGGCAACATCACCATCTGAGTGTGCGATAAGACCCTGCTCATAAGGGACTCTAACGCCACCTATAATTACCGGACCTTCACCACCAAACTTATGTACATCAAAGCCATGGCCAATACGAATCATCATTATTCCTTATTCTGACTTAAATAAAACTCAGCAAGTGCTAAATCTTCAGGCTGAGTAATCTTAAAATTATCTGAACGCCCTGCCACTAAAGCGGGCGATAAACCTTTCCATTCAAAGGCTGAGGCTTCATCGGTAATCGAAACGCCTTGTTGCAACGCCTCGCTTAATGCATTCCACAGAGGCTTTGCTCTGAACATTTGCGGCGTAAGTGCATGCCATAGATCGGCTCGCTCAACGGTATGTTCGATCTGCCCTTGGGCACCTCGCTTCATCGTGTCACGAACTGGCGCCGCTAAAATAGCCCCTACATCATGGCTCATCGCGCCGGAAATTAGCTTGTCGATATCACTGAGTTGAACACAAGGCCTTGCCGCATCGTGAACCATTACCCAATCGCTAAGCTGCTGCTCAGCGATACAGTTTAGCGCAGAGAGTACCGAGTCCGCTCGTTCGCTTCCGCCAGACACTCTGACCACTTTTGGATTCTGGTTGAGTGCTAACTCCGGGTAATAGGGGTCATCATCGCTGATCGCAACGACAATTTGAGATACTTGTGGATGAGACAGTAATTTCTCAATGGTGTGCTCTAAAATCGTTTTGCCGTTAATCTTAAGATATTGCTTAGGCCGGTCTGCTTTCATTCGGCTACCGACGCCTGCTGCAGGTACAACGGCAATCACACTTTGAAGTTGAGTCGACATTAATGGGATTCCTCACCAATGATGCGGAAAAACGTTTCGCCTTCTTTTACCATTCCAAGCTCATGACGTGCGCGCTCTTCTATCGCGTCTAAGCCTTGGCGTAGATCGTCGATTTCCGCAAACATCTCTGCGTTACGAAGATGAAGCTTTTCGTTTACTTGCTGTTGAACTTGGATTTCGTTGTTCACACCGTAGTAATCAGAAATACCATTTTTACCGAGCCACAGTGTGTGTTGTAGCCAGCCAAACACTATGAGCAGTACTAAAGCAAAAATTCGCATAACACCTTTCGCCGGTTGAAAAAGAAGGAACTAGAATAAGGCACATATATACCATAATGAGCTTATTGGTGCGAGATATGTGGTGTTAGGGAATCAATAAGTCGGAGAATTATTGTTGTTCGAAACTTGTGATGAGATTCCCGACGCCCTCCTCTGTCTGTCTAGGGAATAACGAACTTTAGATGTAACGAGGAGGAGCTTTAGAATCTAGAGCTTCTTCCCGTCATTTTCTACAGACAAAAAAATGCCCCGCATAAGCGAGGCATTTAAAAAGCTTAGATTAATAATTCGCTAGGAATTATTGACCTTTAACTTCTTTAAGACCGTTGTAAGGAGCTTTAGAACCTAGAGCTTCTTCGATACGGATAAGTTGGTTGTACTTAGCAACACGGTCAGAACGGCTCATAGAACCAGTTTTGATTTGACCTGCAGCTGTACCTACCGCTAGATCAGCGATAGTTGCATCTTCAGTTTCGCCAGAACGGTGAGAGATTACTGCAGTGTAGCCAGCGTCTTTAGCCATCTTGATAGCAGCTAGAGTCTCTGTTAGAGAACCGATTTGGTTGAACTTGATAAGGATAGAGTTAGCTACGCCTTTCTCGATACCTTCAGCAAGAATCTTAGTGTTTGTAACGAACAGATCGTCACCAACTATTTGAAGCTTGTCGCCTAGAAGTTCAGTTTGGTGCTTGAAGCCATCCCAATCAGACTCGTCAAGACCATCTTCGATAGAAACGATTGGGAAGTTGTTCGCTAGCTCAGCTAGGTAGTGGTTGAACTCTACAGAAGTGAAAGTTTTACCTTCGCCCTTCATGTTGTAGATACCAGCTTCTTTGTCGAAGAACTCAGATGCTGCACAGTCCATAGCAAGAGTAACGTCTTTACCTAGTTCGTAACCAGCAGCTGCAACAGCTTCTGCGATAACTTCTAGAGCTTCAGCGTTAGACTTAAGGTTAGGAGCGAAACCACCTTCATCACCAACTGCAGTGCTGTAGCCTTTAGACTTAAGAACTTTAGCTAGGTTGTGGAATACTTCAGCGCCGATACGTAGACCTTCTTTAAGAGTCTTAGCGCCAACTGGTTGGATCATGAACTCTTGGATGTCAACGTTGTTATCTGCGTGCTCACCACCGTTGATGATGTTCATCATTGGTAGAGGCATAGAGAATTGACCAGCAGTACCGTTTAGCTCAGCAATGTGCTCGTAAAGAGGCATGCCTTTCGCAGCAGCAGCAGCTTTTGCGTTAGCTAGAGATACAGCTAGGATAGCGTTCGCACCGAACTTAGACTTGTTTTCAGTACCGTCTAGGTCAAGCATGATTTGGTCAACGTCAGCTTGTGCTTTAGCGTCAGAACCTACTAGAGCTTCAGCGATTGGGCCGTTTACAGCTTCAATAGCTTTAAGAACACCTTTACCTAGGAAACGTGATTTGTCGCCGTCACGTAGCTCAAGAGCTTCGCGTGAACCAGTAGATGCGCCAGATGGAGCAGCAGCCATACCTACGAAACCGCCTTCTAGGTGTACTTCAGCTTCTACAGTTGGGTTACCACGTGAATCGATGATTTCACGACCTAGAACTTTAACGATCTTAGACATTGAATGTTTCCTTCTCGTTGAATATATAAATGTCAAATTTAAAGGTAGCAGCACAACTTACGCAGCTACCTGTATTCCTTTTTACTTCTCTAATTCGCCGCGCTGGAACTCGCCAGCTGCTTTAACGAAACCTGCAAACAATGGGTGACCATCGCGAGGTGTTGAAGTGAACTCTGGGTGGAATTGAGCAGCAACGAACCATGGATGGTTCGGGTTCTCAATAACTTCAACCAGTTTCTTGTCCGCAGATAGACCCGATACTTTTAGGCCCGCTTTTTCAATTTGTGGACGAAGATTGTTGTTCACTTCGTAACGGTGACGATGACGTTCATGGATCGTCGCGCTACCGTATAATTCGTAAGCTTTTGTCCCTTTCGCTAGGTGACAAAGCTGTGAACCAAGACGCATTGTGCCGCCAAGGTCAGATGTTTCTGTACGCTCTTCAACTTTACCTTCGCCATCAGTCCACTCAGTGATAAGACCAACAACTGGGTACTTAGTTTCAGTACAGAATTCAGAAGAGTGTGCCCCTTCCATTTTCGCAACGTTACGAGCGTACTCGATAAGTGCTACTTGCATACCTAGACAGATACCTAAGTAAGGTACTTTGTTTTCACGAGCGTATTGAGCAGCAAGAATCTTACCTTCAACACCACGATCACCAAAGCCACCAGGAACTAGGATTGCATCTAGGCCTTCTAAAACTTCTACGCCACGAGACTCAACGTCTTGTGAATCTACGTATTTAATATTAACGCTTAGGCGATTTTTCAAGCCCGCGTGTTTTAGCGCTTCATTTACTGATTTGTATGCGTCTGGTAGTTCAATGTACTTACCAACCATACCAATCGTCACTTCACCCGTTGGGTTAGCTTCTTCGTAAATTACTTGTTCCCATTCAGACAGGTCTGCTTCTGGAGCTGTGATGCCGAAACGCTTACATACAAGTTCATCAGTGCCTTGAGCTTTAATAAGCTGAGGGATCTTGTAGATAGAGTCAACATCGCGCATAGAAATAACTGCATTTTCTTGCACATTACAGAACAGAGCAATTTTCTTACGCTCGTTCGAAGGAATGTTGCGGTCTGAACGACAAACTAGAATGTCTGGCTGAATACCAATAGACAGCAGCTCTTTTACAGAGTGTTGCGTTGGCTTAGTTTTCACTTCGCCCGCAGCTGCTAGGTATGGCACTAGAGTAAGGTGCATGAACATTGCGCGTTCACGGCCTAGCTCTACTGCTAGCTGACGAATCGCTTCCATGAATGGTAGAGATTCGATATCACCAACCGTACCACCAACTTCAACAAGCGCGATATCGTGGCCAGCTGCGCCAGAAATTACACGTTCTTTGATAGAGTTAGTGATGTGCGGGATAACCTGAATAGTTGCACCTAGGTAATCACCGCGACGCTCTTTAGCGAGTACGTCTGAGTAAACACGACCTGCAGTGAAGTTGTTACGCTTAGTCATCTTGGTGCGAATGAATCGCTCGTAGTGACCAAGGTCAAGGTCAGTTTCAGCGCCATCTTCCGTAACGAACACTTCACCGTGTTGAGTCGGGCTCATTGTGCCTGGATCAACGTTGATGTAAGGGTCAAGCTTCATCATAGTCACTTTAAGACCACGAGCTTCTAAAATAGCCGCAAGAGATGCTGCTGCAATACCTTTACCTAGAGAGGATACAACCCCGCCAGTAACAAAAATGTAATTTGTCGTCATGTTTAACCTGAAATTGGTTGAATGAGGGAAATGGATTACTTCTGGACGGGATGAAAATATACCAGAAGCCCCTTATCGCCACAACGTGAAATCTATCACACTGCTATTTTTTATTTTTTGCTTCAAATCAATTCATGATAAAAGCTTTGATGATCTTTTCTCCGCCACTTTGACTTCATCCCATATGGAATCAAGCTGTTGTAGAGAAAAGTCGGTCAAAATTTTATCTTGCTGACGAACTTTTTGTTCCACACCTTTAAAGCGGCGTGAAAATTTCAGATTGGCTTTATTGAGAGCCGTTTCTGGATTTTTACCCAAATGTCGCACTAAATTGACGGTCGCAAACAACAAATCACCCAGTTCTTCTTCAACTAAATCTTCGTTTGGCGTTACTTGAAGCGCTTCTTCTAGCACCTCATCAACTTCCTCTAAAACCTTATCAGCGACTGGACCAATAGAGTCCCAATCAAAGCCAAATTTCGCGACTTGCTTTTGAATCTTTGTAGCACGCGAAAGTGCAGGTAGAGAGTTTGGTATTGAGTCTAGAATACTTTCTTGAGTTTTGCCTGCCTGTGCTTTCTCTTTGGCTTTTTCAGCTTCCCAGTTGGCATTAATTTCGTCATCACTGGCAAACTCGGTATCAGAAAACACATGCGGATGGCGGCGCGTTAGCTTCTCATTGATGCCATCGACCACATCAGAGAACTCAAACAGTCCCTGCTCTTTCGCGAGCTGGCTGTAGAAAATCACCTGAAACAACAAATCACCCAGCTCTTCTTGTAGGTTCGGCCAATCTTTGTTGTGAATCGCGTCCACTACTTCATAGGTTTCTTCGATAGTATGCGGGACAATTGTTTCAAAATTTTGTTTCAAATCCCAAGGACAGCCACCTTCAGGATCGCGCAGCTTAGTCATGATCTGTTCAAGTTGTTCAATCGGGTGATTCATTGTTTTCTTCCTATTCACTGTCTTTGATTTTTTAAATTTATAACGTCTTCTAAAACTAAAAAAGGCGAGCAGCCAAAACCACTCACCTTTCTATTTTTTCGGTCATCCTCAAGAGCGAAGAATGAGCGAGTTGGGGATCTCAAATCGCTTGGCGAGATTCCCTATCCACGTTCGTCCCTCACTGTAGGGAATGACGACTATCTTTGTTTTACTAAGTAATTGGCTCTTCTAACAAGGCAACAAACTTACGAGACTTCTGAGCATAGCTTGCCTATGTGATGAAGCGAGTATAGTGCAGTTAACACAGTTAGAAGGCCAAGTACGACGTAAAAACTAGCCTAGGCGTTTTACGCTCATAACATCTTTGATCTGTTCTACTCGGCTTGTCACGCGACTCAGAATCTCAATGTTGGTCACTTCCAAATCGAAATCCATCACCGACAGCTGACGTTTATAGTCAATACGGCTCTTCATTGTCGTCACACTGACTTTTTCGTTCAAGAACAGGGATGTAATGTCTTTCAACAAGCCGGTACGTTCTAGCGCCTCTACACGCAGTGTTAAGATATACGAGCCAACAAAACCATCTCCCCACACCGTATCGATGATACGTTCAGGGGCATGTAGGTTAAGTTCACTTAACTGCTCACAATCGCTGCGGTGTACTGAGATACCACGCCCTTGAGTAATGTAACCTTTGATCACATCCCCCGGGATAGGCTGACAACAACGAGCCAAGTGGGTCATTAGGTTATCAACACCTTCAACAACGACAGCATCCTTTTTCGGACGGCTCTGATGTGCTGGCTTATTGTCAGACTCAAGCAACTTCTCGAGTGCTTTCTTATCTTCTTCTTCAGCCGTCGGCTTATTGACCAGAGCATTGATGTGATTAACCACTTGGTTAATACGCAAATCGCCGCTACCAATACCAGCATACAATTCATCAGGTGTATTGACGTTGAATCGTTTCAGCGCATATTGCTCAGCATCTTTCAGTGTTGCGCCGACTCTGCCTAGCTCGACTTCTAGGATGTCTCGTCCAGCTTCGAGGTTTTTCTCACGACTCTGTGCGCGGAACCAAGCGTTAATTTTTGCTCTAGCTCGACTTGAATGAACAAAACCTGTGGTCGGATTTAACCAATCACGTGATGGATTCGGTTCTTTTTGAGTAATGATCTCAACTTGATCGCCCATCGCCAACTTATGAGTAAACGGAACGATTCGACCTGCGACTTTGGCACCGATACAACGGTGTCCAACCATCGAGTGAATGTGGTAAGCAAAATCCAACGGCGTTGCACCCATTGGTAAATCGACCACATCACCGCGTGGTGTAAAGGCATAGACTCGGTCATCAAAGACTTGGCTACGTACTTCATCCAGCATTTCGCCAGAATCTGACATCTCTTCTTGCCAGTCGATAAGCTTACGCAACCACGTGATTTTCTCATCGTAGCCACTGCGTACACCGCTAGAAGCACCTTCTTTATACTTCCAGTGCGCAGCCACACCTAACTCAGAGTCTTCGTGCATTTGCTTGGTACGGATCTGAATTTCGATGGTCTTGCCTTCAGGGCCAAGAACTACGGTATGAATTGATTGGTAACCATTGGGCTTAGGATTCGCCACATAGTCATCAAATTCACTTGGAAGATGTTTATATTTGGTGTGAACCACACCTAGACCGGCATAACAGTCTTGCAGTTGGTCGGCAATAATACGTACCGCACGCACGTCAAAAAGCTCATCAAACTCTAAGCCCTTTTTCTGCATTTTACGCCAGATGCTGTAGATGTGTTTGGGACGACCGCTGACTTCAGCATTGATGCTTGAACGGTTCATTTCTGATGTTAGGTCATCAACAAAGTCAGTGATGTATTGTTCGCGCACGATACGACGCTCTGACAGCTGTTTGGCAATCTGCTTGTAGGTATCTGGTTGTTGATAGCGGAAAGCGTAATCTTCAATTTCCCACTTTAGCTGACCAATGCCCAAACGGTTTGCAAGAGGCGCATAGATGTTAGCACACTCTTTTGCTGCCGCACGGCGAACAGCATCAGGGGCCTTTTTTACCTCGATGAGGTTGCAAATTCGTTCTGCTAGCTTGATGACGACGCAGCGGAAATCATCGACCATGGCCAGTAACATTCGACGAACGTTATCTACTTGTCCCGAGGCTGCACTGCCTTCAAGGGTAACGTTGAGCTGGCCCAAAGCTGCCATTTCTTCAACGCCATCAATTAACTTTACGGTTTCTTTACCGTAGCTTTCTTCAAACGCTTCACGTCCAAAAACGCCGCTTGAAACAACGGGGAAAAGTTGCGCTGCAATTAAAGTGGCACGGTCCATCGACAACGTAACCAAGATTTCGATCATCTCACGCCCACGCCAAAGCAGGAGCGACGCTTGCTCGTGATCTTTTAATAGCTCTTCACAGTGACGATAAACTTTGGTCAGTTTATTCGAGGTTTTTACGTCTTGATTCAGTGACGCAATCCAACTTTCTAGCTCAAACTGTTCGCTTGGGTTTAAATGTGCGCTTCGTACCGCAACCATCATGCCTTCCTAGTTATTATGTTTTATACCCAATTCAATATGACTAACTGATTCCAAGTTAGTTCGACTCATATTGATATCAGCGCAGGCTTCCCTGCGCCTTTGTGATTCATTTTTAAGCCATATTTAAGGGCTTCTAAGCCTTGATAAAGAGAGCCATCGATTCTAGATGACTGGTATGGGGAAACATATCCAACATACCAAGTTTGGCTAATTGATAGCCTTGTTTTTCTAAACTCTCAGAATCTCTCGCTAGAGTAGCAGGATTACACGAAACATAAACCACACGCTTCGCTCCTAACGCTGAAATTTGATCAACGATCCCACTCGCTCCAGCACGTGCAGGGTCAAGTAATACTTTATCGAATTTCTCTTTTGCCCAAAGCTGTGAAGATAAATCTTCTTCGAGGTTCGCTTGATAAAACTCCGTATTGCTTAACTGGTTTAACGCCGCATTAGCCGTTGCCTGTTGAACCATTTCATCAACGCCTTCCACACCAACGACAAACGCCGATTGTTGTGCGATAGGCAGACTGAAGTTGCCTAAACCACAAAACAGGTCAAGCACACGCTCATCCGCTTGAGGCTCTAACCACTCAATCGCTTGAGCAACCATCTGTTGGTTCACTTTCTGGTTAACTTGTATAAAGTGGTTTGGCTCAAAAGGTAAGGTTACACCGGTTTCACTATAGCTTGGCGAATCACCCACCAAACGAACCAACTTATCGGTTTCTGGCATCGAGTACAGCGTTACACCTTCTTCTTTCGCGAGCGTCATCAACGCTTGCTCATCTTTTTCAACCAAAGGTTTAAGGTGACGCAGCACCATAACAGGGCCAGTATCACCCAACACCAATTCAACATGTCCTAAAGACGTAAGGCTACTGAAAGTGTTCAGTAAACTTTTCAGTTTTGGCAGCAATACATTAAGGCGAGGGTCAAGCACCGCGCAGTCGGTGATGTTTTCAATCTGTTTACTTTGTTTCTTACGGAAACCAAACTGAAGCAGCTGTGTCTTCTTATCAACAAATAGACTGATACGCGCGCGACGACGATAACCGGTTTCATCACCGACAATCGGCTGGGCGACTTCGGTGTTAGCCGTTTGGTATTTGCTCATCAGGTGCGTCAAAGATTGTGCTTTATGCTCAACCTGAGATGAGTAACCGAGATGTTGAAGATGACAGCCACCACACTGATTAAAGTGCTTACAAAATGGCTTTAAACGCAGCTCACTCGGTTGAAGTAATTTGATGAGTTTTGCTCGCGAAAACTTACTTTTGCTCTCAGTAAGCTGAATAACCACCTTCTCACCGGGCAATGCGCCATCAATGAAAACGGGTTTGTTCTTCTGATAAGCGATGCCAGCGCCATTGTGATCCATTCGTTCAACCAAAACCGATTGATGCTTGGTCTCGAGTTGAGTTTTCTTTTTTGGTTGGAAAAAACGTGCCATTGCTTGTGCCTAATGTATCTTTTAATAAGTAATTGGTATCCAGGACTCACTATTCTGTCTTGGAATCATTGTCGAACGTCACGGCTTTGATTAAGCTTACCGTTCACTTAACCGCCATTGTGTGCGTTATTTTCCCATATCCAGACCTCGATGTAATTAAAGAACATGACCAGATATGGCTTAAGAGCCCGTGTAATTACCTTAACTCTAGCTCCAACCCTAATTATTGGGCTGCTATTGAGTGCATTTTTCTCATTTAACCGCTATCAAGACCTTGAGGGGCAAGTGGTTAACACTGGTACTAGCATCATTGAACCACTAGCGATTGCGAGTGAGTCTGGCATGAAGCTCGAAAGTCGAGAGTCTGTTCGTCAGCTGATTAGCTATGCTCATCGAAAAAATTCTAAGCTGGTGCGCAGTATTGCGGTGTTTGATGAACGTCATGAGTTGTTTGTAACGTCAAACTTCCATCCTGATTTTGAAAGCCTGACCTATCCGAAAGATAAACCGATTCCGCATTTAAGCTCATCGAATCTGCTCGATAATACGCTGATTCTTAGGACACCTATCATCGCTGAGGGACAATACATCAACTCAGCTAATGGCCAGTCTCAAGCGAACCAAGCGATCGGTTATATTGCGATAGAGTTAGACTTGTCGTCACTTCGATTGCAGCAATATCAAGAAGTGTTCTCTGCCTTCTTGGTGTTGATCCTCGGTCTTGGACTTTCTGGGGTATTTGCCTTCCGCTTGATGCACGATGTAACCCAACCGATCACACACATGAAAAACATGGTCGATCGAATTCGTCGTGGCCACTTAGATGTGCGTATCGAAGGCAAAATGCATGGTGAGCTTGATTCACTGAAAAACGGTATCAACGCGATGGCGGTCTCGCTATCTGAATATCACGTCGAGATGCAGCACAGCATCGACCAAGCAACATCTGATCTGCGTGAAACCCTAGAGCAATTAGAGATTCAAAACGTTGAGTTAGACATTGCGAAAAAACGAGCTCAAGAAGCCGCTCGTGTTAAATCCGAGTTCTTGGCGAATATGTCTCATGAGCTTAGAACACCACTCAATGGTGTGATTGGCTTTACTCGTCAGATGCTCAAGACACACCTATCGAACAGCCAAACCGATTACCTGCAGACCATTGAGCGTTCGGCCAACAACCTACTCAGCATCATCAACGATATCTTGGACTTCTCGAAACTTGAAGCCGGCAAACTCGCTCTAGAAAACATTCCATTTGAGTTCCAAGCGAGCCTAGAAGAGGTGGTTAGCCTTCAAGCCACTAATGCTCATGAAAAAGGTCTTGAGCTTACGCTTAAGATCGACCCGAAAGTACCACCAGGCGTTGTTGGTGATCCACTGCGTATCCAACAGATCCTGACTAACCTCGTGGGTAACTCGATCAAGTTTACCGAGCGTGGCAACATTGACATCAGCGTTGAACTTCGTTCACAAAGCGAAGACAGCATTGAGCTGCAGTTTATGGTTCGAGATACGGGTATTGGTATCTCAGAGCGCCAACAAGCACAACTTTTCCAAGCCTTCAGCCAAGCCGATGCGAGCATCTCTCGTCGTTATGGTGGTACAGGCTTAGGTCTGGTAATCACCCAAAAACTGGTCAGCCAAATGGGCGGAGAGATCAGCCTAACCAGTCGTCTTCACCAAGGCTCCACATTCTGGTTCACCCTGAGACTATCGACTACCGATATGCCGATGACAGAACTAATAGAGACTCAGTGCCTGCAAGACAAGCAACTGCTGCTTATCGAGCCAAACATGCAAGCGGCATCAATTACTCAGCAGATCCTAACCCAAGAAGGCTTGGTGGTAACGTACCGTTCGGTTATGCCTGACGAATCTACCTCGTATGACTACGTTCTACTTAACTTAGCCGCGAACCAAGAGTATCAATTTGATACCGTAAGTGGTTGGGCGATTGGCGCGAAGAAGATCGCTCAGAACGTGATTATTGGTACACCAAGTACCGAGCTAGCGTTGGGTGAGCAATTGATGAAAGAGGTCGATGTTCAGTGCATTACTAAGCCTCTCTCTCGCAAGAAGTTGCTGCAAACTTTAGTATCGAATCAAGCTCCAACCTTAATTGCACCCGCTATTGAAACACATTCAGAAGAGAAACTACCGCTTACGGTATTGGCGGTCGACGACAACCCTGCCAACCTTAAACTGATTACTGCGCTGCTAAAAGAGCGCGTAGAGACAGTGATCAGTTGTACTAGTGGTCAGAAAGCTCTCGACAAAGCGACAGAGACTCCATTTGATGTCATTTTCATGGATATTCAAATGCCGCAGATGGACGGCGTGACCGCTTGCCAAAAAATTAAGGCGTTGGCGAACAATGCAAACACGCCTGTGATTGCTGTTACTGCGCATGCCATGATGGGAGAGCGTGACCGACTACTTGAAGCAGGTATGGATGACTACCTAACCAAGCCTATCGAAGAGCATGTGTTACAACAGGTTCTTATTCATTGGAGCCCTACCTCTGAGATTGAGCACATTGATAAAATAGACCCAGATCACCCGGCGGTCTCTGCTGAAATCGACCACAACTCTGTTTCAGAAGTTGAAGCCAGCGAGCACAAGAACATCATCATTGATTGGCAAGCTGCTTTGAAACAAGCCGCCAATAAAGAAGACCTCGCACGCGATATGCTGCAAATGCTCGTAGATTTTATTCCTGAAGTTTATGAAGCCGCGGAAAAAGCGATCGAAGACAGTGACTACCCCGTTGAAGCGCTGACACACATCATCCACAAGATGCATGGCAGCAGCTCATACAGTGGGGTACCAAGGCTTAAGTCGGTATGTGCAACGATAGAGAAAGAACTTCGTTCAGGCACTTCTGTTGAAGACATTGAACCGGAGCTTTTTGAACTTCAGGATGAATTAGATAAGGTTCAAGCAACCGCGATTCATTATTTGAAACCAGCCAAGACCTAGCGAATATTTCTTACTCACAAATATTCATTAAACGATTTACCAGCCAATAAAAAAGCAGAGCTCATGAGCTCTGCTTTTTTCTGTCTAGAACCTAGAGCACCAGATATAATACCAATCACAGTAAGTAAGTGATCAAAAATAGCGTAGGAAAAAAGCTTGAGAACAAGGCAGGATTTTTCGATAAGTAGTTATTCTACAATCAAAAATTCTAACGAAGTTATCGAGTTTTTTAACAAGCTAGGGTGAACAGTTATTTACTACGATTGGTATAAAGTAGCGGTAATCTATTTACGACTCGAGTAGTACCGTCGCCACCGCATAATGGCGCTCATCAGAGATAGTCAGGTGAATCGACTTTGTACCACTCGCATCTGCGATTTCACGCGCTTTTTTATGCAGGCTTAGAACTGGCTTGCCATGCTCATCGTTTGAAATCTCGAAGTCGTGGAAGGTCACACCAAGAGCGATGCCTGTGCCTAATGCCTTAGACGCCGCCTCTTTTGCAGCAAAACGCTTTGCAAGGTAACGCCCTTTTTGCTTAAGTTGCTGGAATACTTCAAATTCAGAATCGGTCAAAATACGCTGAGCGAAAGCCTCACCACTTCGTGATAATGCCTTTTCAACACGTTCAATTTCTGCGATATCTGTACCTAACCCAACAACAGCCATGTTTACCCTACTACCAACTTCTATCTATTAACTTTTCGATTCTACTGATTAACCGCTTAACGCTTACAACTAAACGAATGCCGAGTTAAAGAACTAAGCGTTGTTGCGCGCTGTTTCCATCACGGCTTTCATGTCTGCAACGGCTTTATTCAAACCATCAAAGACTGCGCGGCCCATGATCGAGTGACCGATGTTCAACTCGTAAATCTCAGGAAGTGCCGCAATTGGCGCTACGTTATGGTAAGTCAGACCGTGACCCGCATTCACTGTAATACCAAGGTCGTCTGCGTAGCTTGCACCTGCAGCAATCTTTTTAAGCTCGTCTTGTTGGTCTTCTTCAGTTTTAGCATCAGCATAGTGGCCAGTGTG
This sequence comes from Vibrio sp. FF266, assembly GCF_041439695.1. Lineage (NCBI taxonomy): Bacteria > Pseudomonadati > Pseudomonadota > Gammaproteobacteria > Vibrionales > Vibrionaceae > Vibrio > Vibrio sp. FF266. The sequence continues at coordinate 23,470 of NZ_JBGOOO010000026.1, read as the reverse complement.
CAGTTCAATGAACGGTGCGCCACACGCTTTCGCAGCATCGATTTGCTCACGATCGGCATCGATAAACAGAGATACTTTGATACCAGCAGCCGACAATTTTTCGGTCGCCGCTTTGATCTTTTCAAGTTGACCAACCACGTCCAAGCCGCCTTCCGTTGTCAACTCTTCACGCTTTTCTGGAACCAGACAAACGAACTCAGGATTAGTATCGAGTGCAATTTGAACCATCTCGTCCGTTACAGCCATCTCTAAGTTCATACGAGTCTGGATTGTCTCAGCAAGAATACGTACATCACGATCAACAATATGACGGCGATCTTCACGCAAGTGAATCGTAATGCCGTCAGCACCCGCACGTTCAGCAATTTCAGCTGCGTGTACTGGGTCTGGATATTTAGTACCACGTGCATTACGTAGAGTTGCAATATGGTCGATATTAACGCCTAAAAGGATTGAGCTCATTTTCCAATACTCCGTGCTCTAGAGAGGGCTATTGTTGGCATAAATAGCTCTCTACTTTTTAATGGTTTGCCGCCAAGATACGGCTTTAAGGCTATGCGTGTAAAGCGTTTTGCCGCTTTTAACTGCTCTTTAGTGATAAACCTACGCTCACTGATTGCGATAAGTTCATCGCCCATAAAAGTCAGGTTATCTCGACGCACCGAAGCGATGAAGCCTTTCTGCTCTCGATAGCGATAAGTCATGCTCGGATCAATCGCTTCGCCAGTGCCCGCGCAGTGTAAAAAGTCGACGCCATATCCCATAGCGGAAAGTAGAGCCAATTCAAAACGACGCAGCGCTGGCTCAGGGTTCTCATTATGAGCGAGTTCTGTTAAGGCATGAAGATAGTCATGAAAAAATGCGGGCATGGCCACTTCGGCCATCAACACTCGCCCAACTAATTCATTAACGTACATTGCTGAATACAGATTAATGCCGGCAAGAGGAAGCCCCAAGCTGATCGGTTCAGCTTGGCGCAACGTTTTCATTGAACCATTGCCAGACCACTTAAGCAGTAGCGGCGTAAAAGGTTGCAATGCACCTTTCAAATTAGAACGCTTACTCCGCGCACCTTTAGACATCAACGTCACCCGACCGTACTCTTCGCTGAAGACGTCCAGAATCAGGCTCGACTCACTGTATGGTCGACGGTGCAACACAAAGCATCGCTGTAACCCTTCGCTCAATCACTTACCCTTCTTACAGATACAAAAAGAGAGAGTTCGCACTCTCTCTTGTATTTATATTCAATTCAACTTTCTTAATATCAGAAAGTGACGTTCAATATATTATAGATCGTCGATGTAGCCTAACGAGCGAAGTGCACGCTCATCGTCAGCCCAACCAGACTTAACTTTAACCCAAGTCTCTAGGTAAACCTTACGACCGAACAGTTCTTCCATGTCGATACGAGCTTCACGACCAATCGTTTTGATCTTCTCGCCCGCTTTACCAATTACCATCTTCTTCTGACCAGTACGTTCAACAAGAATCAAAGCATTGATGTGGAAACCATCGTTATCTGGGTTGTAATCAAAACGCTCGATCTCAACCGTTACTGAGTAAGGTAGCTCTTCGCCTGTGAATCGCATCAGTTTTTCACGGATGATTTCAGAGGCCATAAAGCGCTGTGAGCGATCCGTTACGTACTCTTCAGGGAAGTGGTGCGTCGCTTTTGGTAAAGAATTACGAACGTGCTTACGCAGTACATCGATATTCTTACCTTGCTTCGCTGAGATTGGCACAACATCAAGGAAGTCCATCTTCTTAGACACTTCCATCATATGTTGCATCACGTCTGTACGGTCTTGAACGTTATCTACTTTGTTAATACAAAGGACAACTGGGAAATCTGTTTTTCTCAGCTTATTCAGTACCATCTCATCGTCGTCAGTCCAGTGAGTACCGTCAACAAGGAAGAATACTAGATTCACATCGCTCAGTGAGCTGTTCGCCGCACGGTTCATCAAACGGTTAATTGCACGCTTTTCTTCAATATGAAGTCCAGGAGTATCAACGTAGATCGCTTGGTAATCGCCTTCAGTTTCTACGCCCATAATACGGTGGCGTGTCGTCTGAGGTTTACGTGATGTGATCGAGATTTTCTGACCCAAAATATGGTTCAGAAGCGTCGATTTACCTACGTTTGGTCGACCCACGATAGCGATGAAGCCACAGTGTTGGTTTTCCGGTAGGCCCGTTTTTTTGCTATCAGATGAAAAGAATGCATCGATATCGAAATCTTGATTGTTATCAGACATTGCTTAGTTGCTCTAATGCTGTTTCAGCAGCCGCTTGTTCTGCCTTGCGGCGGCTAGTGCCTTTACCGATAACAGGTTTATCCACACCTGCCACTTCACACTCAACCGTAAACTCTTGGTTGTGTGCTTCACCTTTAATATTAGTCACTGTGTAGACAGGTAGGGGATTTCTTCGACCTTGTAAAAACTCTTGTAAGCGAGTTTTTGGATCTTTTTGAGATACACCAGGCTGAATAGACTCTAGGCGAGATTGGTACCAGCTTAAAATAATACGGCGAACAACCTCGGTATCACTATCTAAATAGACAGCGCCGATGATCGCTTCAACCGCATCCGCTAGAATAGAATCACGACGGAAACCGCCACTCTTCAACTCACCTGGACCTAATTTTAAGTAATCTCCTAGTTCGAATTCACGACCTAGTTCTGCCAATGTATGACCACGTACTAATGTTGCGCGCATGCGGCTCATATCACCTTCGTTTACCTTAGGGAAACGGTGGTAAAGATCATCAGCGATAACAAAACTTAAAATTGAATCGCCCAGAAACTCAAGACGTTCGTTATGTTTACCTGCGGCACTGCGGTGAGTCAGCGCCAAATGGATAAGATCGGCATCATTAAACTGATAGCCAATCTTTCTCTCTAGTTTATCAATTGGAGAATTCATGCTCTCTCGATGTGTTATGTGATCGATTAGTGAATCCCACCGATGCGATTAAAACGCACACCAGTAGGAATCCATGTTGGAAGTACACTGTCTGAACCGCGTTCGAATTCGAAGCTGATCCAAATAGCAACGGCCTTACCAACAAGGTTTGCTTCAGGGACAAAGCCCCAGTAACGGCTGTCAGCACTGTTGTCACGGTTATCACCCATAACAAAGTATTGGCCTTCTGGAACGATCCACTCGTTAACACCATTGCGAGGTTGATATGCTTGCACACGATCACGGCGTAATGGGTTAACTAAGATTTGGTGCTCTACGTCACCCAGTTGTTCATTCAACTGAATTAGAGGCACACCATTTTGAATAAATTGGCTTTCTTCAACGTTACTCAATTTCACTGGTTTACAGTTACTGCCACCCTTCGCTTGAATGCAGATTTCTTTATTGCTGCTGTAGCGAATGGTATCACCCGGCATACCAATAACACGCTTGATGTAGTCGATATTCGGCTGAGGTGGGTATTTGAATACGATTGAATCACCACGTTCTGGTTTGCCTGTTTCTACCAATTGAGTGCGCCATACAGGATCTTTTAGACCATAAGCGTACTTTTCTACCAAGATGAAATCACCAACCAATAGTGTTGGCATCATCGAGCCAGATGGAATTTGAAACGGTTCATAAATAAATGAACGCAAAACCAAAACAAATGCAATTACAGGGAAAATGGACACACTGTTCTCAACCCACCAAGGCTGAGCCGTAACTTTTGCGCTGGTTGCAGCGTCTAGGCCATTCGACTGTGCTTCAACGTCAGCCAGTTTTTGTTGGCGCTTCTTCGCCCACACAAACTTTTCCAACGCCCATACAATGCCAGTCACTAGAGTTACGATCACTAAGATAAGCGAAAATGTATTAGCCATTGATATCCCTTAAATTTCATTTCTTTAAAAATAACGAAAGTGAAAGAGTATAACCCTTTCACTCTGCTTAATATTTCTAATCCGTATCAATCATGCTGACTAAATGCTGGGGAGATTACGCAGGAAAAATCGTTTAGTTCGAGGCGCAAAGTGCAGTGACTAGTGGGCCTAATTGCAATCTTTGCAACAAAGAAATAAACGATTTTAACCAGTAATGTTCAGCAGATAGTTAGTGCGATTGATACCTAGTCTTTGCCAACATGAAGAATTGCTAAGAATGCTTCTTGAGGCAGTTCAACGTTACCGATCTGCTTCATACGCTTCTTACCTTCTTTTTGTTTCTTAAGAAGTTTCTTCTTACGACTGATATCACCACCGTAACATTTTGCGATTACGTTCTTACGCAGTTGTTTCACTGTAGAACGAGCAATAATGTGGTTACCAATCGCGGCTTGAATCGCGATATCAAACATCTGACGAGGGATGAATTCTTTCATCTTCTCAACCAGTAGACGACCACGAGACTGGGCAATATCTTTGTGTGTAATGATCGCCAGTGCATCAACCGTTTCACCATTCAACAATACATCTACGCGTACCATGTTTGATGCTTCGTAACGTTGGAAGTTGTAATCCAATGATGCGTACCCGCGAGACGTTGACTTCAGACGGTCGAAGAAGTCTAGAACCACCTCTGCCATAGGAAGATCGTACGTCACAGCAACTTGATTACCGTGATAAACCATGTCGACTTGCACGCCACGCTTCTCAACACACAGTGTGATCACGTTGCCTAGGTAATCCGAAGGTACCAGAATATTACAGCGAGCAATCGGTTCACGAATTTCTTCTAAGTCATTAATAGCAGGCAGTTTAGCCGGGCTATCAACATAGAGAATTGTGCCATCCGTTTTTACAACTTCGTACACTACGGTTGGTGCCGTTGTGATTAGGTCTAGGTCGTATTCACGCTCTAAACGCTCTTGAATGATCTCCATGTGAAGCATTCCTAAGAAGCCACAACGGAAACCAAAGCCAAGTGCTGCTGAACTTTCTGGTTCGTAAAACAGTGATGCATCGTTCAGGCTTAGTTTGCCTAGTGCGTCACGGAAGTTTTCGTAGTCATCAGACGATACTGGGAATAGACCTGCGTATACCTGAGGCTTAACTTTTTGGAAACCAGGTAGACGTTCTGTGCTGCCGCCTTTTGCAAGCGTCAACGTATCACCAACAGGTGCGCCAAGGATGTCTTTAATACCACAAACAACCCAGCCAACTTCGCCAGTATTTAGCTCAGTTGTGTCGATTTGCTTAGGTGTGAAGATACCTAGACGGTCAACACCCCAAACTTGGTCTGTCGACATTACTTTAATCTTGTCGTTCTTCTTCAGCTTACCGTTCTTGATACGAACCAAAGAAACAACGCCTAAGTAGTTATCGAACCAAGAGTCAATGATCAGAGCTTGTAGTGGCGCTTCTGGATCACCTTCCGGTGGCGGGATAGCCGTTACGATGTTTTCAAGAACGTCATCAACACCGATACCGGTTTTTGCAGAACAACGCGTCGCTTCCATCGCATCGATACCAACGATCTCTTCGATTTCTTCAGCAACTCGTTCAGGTTCAGCAGCAGGTAAGTCAATCTTGTTCAAGATTGGCACTACTTCCAGTTCCATTTCGATCGCGGTGTAACAGTTTGCTAGAGTTTGAGCTTCAACACCTTGGCCGGCATCCACTACAAGAAGCGCGCCTTCACAAGCGGCTAGAGAGCGAGATACTTCATAAGAGAAGTCTACGTGTCCAGGGGTATCGATAAAGTTAAGTTGGTAAGTTTCACCATCTTTAGCTTTGTAATCTAAAGTCACACTCTGCGCTTTAATTGTAATACCACGCTCGCGTTCTATATCCATAGAATCGAGGACTTGAGCTGCCATCTCACGTTCACTTAACCCTCCACAAACTTGGATTAAGCGGTCAGAAAGGGTCGACTTACCGTGGTCGATGTGGGCGATAATCGAAAAATTACGAATGTGCTTCATAGGCTTGGTGTGACTAAACTCTTTGAATAGGGATAATAAGAAAGCCGCAACGCGTCCAATCTACAGTCAGCATTGGTGGCGGCATTTCAATCAAGTTGGCAGATTCTACCCAATTTAAGGGCAATAAGCATCATAAATTAGATGAGAGACTTGCCTAGGATTCTAATCAAGACAACTTCTTGCTTGGATTTGTCTTCCATGGGTTTAGCTAAGCGCTTCGCCAAACCAATACCACCAGCAGTAAACAGCGCTGCAGTTAAGATAACAATGCCCTCGCCCCCTTGGAATAAGGGTTGTAACAAGAGTTGTCCAAAACCAGCACCAACCATCAACATGAAAAGCGGGATAAGATAAACAATAGCTGCAGACTGAAGTAGGCTTTTTTCTGGAAAGCCAATTTCTACGATCTGGCCTGCTTTAACTAAGCTTTGGGTTTTAAGCTGCCAAAACAAGGATTTATTGCCAACAGCCTTGGTCACAATACCCGTTCCGCAGCTTTTTTGAGATGAGCAGCTGCTGCAACTGGTTTGTTGTTCGCAACTCAGTTGAACAAAATATTGCTTACCTTTTTGTTCGACTGAGCTAACGGTCGCCAACGCAGTCATCATTGCGCTGGTGCCGGTTTATTGAACGTGACGGATTGAGCGATACGCTTGGCCGTTGCTGGCGGAATATCACCAACCACAGAGATTTCTTTGTCGCCAATCACTAAGCTGTGCAAGGTTCTTCGCCCTTGGCGTACCAGCTGTCCTTTCAATGAATGTTCGTCTTTATCGGCGATATAAACCGAAAAGCTAAATAATCCATCACTGAAAAGCTGGCTTTCAACCATTTTTTCGGTCGCAGCCATTTGGTAACGGCTGAGTTCTTTCGACTTAAATCCTTCTGGCACCCACGAGGCCTGCCAGTCGGTCTCGCTCACCAAGCCTTCTGGCAATGACAAAACCTTCGGCAATTTAGCTTGATTCAAGCCGCCCATTGCTTCTGCAATTTTATCGTTCACGACATAAGAGATAGTGCGGTACTGCTCAAGCACTTCGCCATCACGATCCAAAAGATCGGCACGCAAAGGAAGGTTGGTTTTCTCGTCGACCCAAACCACGTAAGAGTATCGAAGACCGTCTTTCGGCACAACGCGTAATACTTGCGTGGTACTGCCCGCCTCACGAGAACGCCCAACTTTTACAAAATCGTAGTATTGGTTGAGAGAATCGATATCTCGATTAATCATCGGTATGACAGGTGCAACCATGCTGCCAGACTGAATAGTAAATGGCTCTGTACCCGGTTCGATGTAGCTAACTTCATTGCCACGTCGAATAACCTCACGAACAGGGCCGCTTAGATAAACAAGGTGTGCAAGTTGTTGGTCGTCGTTAACTGCATGACGATAAAGCAGAGGTTCAATACTGCTCTTCTTTATCAATATGTAGGAGAGTTCGTAATTTAGATGCTGACTGGCCTCGTTCATTTGATGTAACAAGGCCTTTGCAGTGGTTTCCTCTGCAAAGGCTGTTGGAGACATCAAGCTGAACAGTGTCAGTGCACTGACCAGGATTTTCTTCATTCAATATCCGATTCTAGGTGTGCATCTTCCATTGGCGATGCATCACTGTTTAATCTTAGTTGTAGCTCATAATCTTCTAACAATGCATGAACGCGTTTGCGTTGCTCTTGCATGTTAGCTTCAGATGCAGGTCTCTCAACAGAGTCACGCGTTAAGCTTACTGGTTCCGCAGAACCTGCAAATGGAATCGTCTGGAGTACAGGCAACTGCTCTGGAGCTGCGGGATCGCTGCCGCCGTATTGCTGAACACCTAATACAACTGCTAATGAAACACACGCTGCCACGGCAACTTGTCCAAACTGTTGTAACCACGCAGGAAGCTGACGCTTCGCTTGCTGAGGTTTAGGCTGCTCTTCTATCGGAGCAACAATAGGTTCAACATTCACTTGGTGCAGGTTCGACATTGAACCATGTGCAGGCTCATCATCAAGCGCTGCCGCTACACTGTTAGCAATGTTCCACTCTGGAGTTTCTGGCGCATCCCCACGCATAACATCACCAATTAAATGGTAACTCTGCCAGGTATCCATGCTTTCTTGATCAGATTCGAGATCTACTATGAGAGCTTTATCGATCGTTTCACCATCCATGAGTGCCGAAAGCTTTTCTTTATCAGCCATTATTTTCACCATAATTATTACAAGTTCTAGCGTTGTAAAAGAGGTTTAATTTTCTTTTCTACCGCTTCACGAGCTCGGAAAATACGCGAACGTACGGTTCCTACAGGGCAATCCATTACTTCTGCAATCTCTTCGTAGCTCAAACCTTCGAGCTCACGCAACGTCATTGCAGTTTTTAAGTCTTCGGGTAGCGCTTCAATCGCTCCAAAAACAACTTGTTTCAATTCGTTTGACAGCGTTAAGTTCTCAGGGTTCGATATTTCTTTTAACGCGCTGCCTGTTTCGTAATATTCTGCATCTTCTGCATCGACATCTGTTGCTGGCGGCCTGCGGCTCTGGGCAACAATATGATTTTTAGCGGTGTTCACGGCAATTCGGTACAACCATGTATAGAAAGCACTCTCACCACGAAAGTTAGGTATCGCGCGGTAAGCTTTAATAAAAGCTTCTTGTGCTACATCAGGTACATCACCGGAATTATTCACGTATCGAGAGATAAGATTACAAACTTTGTTTTGATACTTAACCACTAATAAGTTAAATGCCTGCTTATCTCCACTCTGAACTCGCTCAATCAACACTTGATCGGTTAGCTGCTCGTTCATTCGAGCGGGTACTCCTATTGTTATAACCCTTACCTTCACAGATATGGGTACTAATTATGCGAAATGTAGTATTGACACCACCGTCTACAAGAGCACTATTGTGACTAAGCCAAATACCGAAAGTTCCAACTTTCCTAAAATTATTTGCCATTATTGTTTCACAATGTGATGTAATAAAAATAGTTATCCCTATCAATTTGGGGAAACTTGAGCAAAAGCAATGGTATTGAGCAATTAAATATTTCTAGATAGCTGTCTATATATTGATTTTGTGTCGTGTTTTAGGATGACTAGGGAAAGATTATAACAGTCTTACCCAAACTCCTAAAACAAGACGAAGTCAATTGAGCATGGACAACTCGACAATAGCCCGGGATTTAATAAGTTTTATGAACGCAAACCGTGAACATCAGTGTGATGTATTAGTGGTAGGAAGTGGTGCGGCAGGCTTGTCATTAGCCTTACGCGTAGCAGAACATGCAAAAGTAATTGTATTAAGCAAAGGACCACGCAGCGAAGGATCGACGTATTACGCACAAGGTGGTATTGCGGCGGTGTTCGATGAATCGGACAGTATTGAGTCTCATGTAGAAGATACTCAAATTGCTGGGGCTGGGTTATGCGAAGAAGATACAGTTCAATTCATTGCTGAAAATGCTAAAGAGTGTGTGCAATGGCTGATTGATGGTGGTGTTCCATTTGATAAAGATGAGAACAGCACAGAAGGCCAACCAAAATATCACCTCACTCGTGAGGGCGGCCACAGTCACCGCAGAATTCTGCACGCTGCCGATGCAACTGGCATGGCGATGCAAACCTCACTGCAAGATAACGTCAAGAATCACCCAAATATCGAGATCTTCGAGCGTCACAATGCGCTGGATTTAATCACTGAAGATAAGATAGGTGGTTCGAAAGACAAGGTTATCGGTGCCTATATTTGGAACCGTAACCAAGAACACGTTGAAACCGTGCGCGCTAAATTTGTTGTATTAGCAACAGGCGGCGCTTCAAAAGTTTACCAATACACCTCTAACCCAGATGTCTCTTCAGGTGATGGTATTGCTATCGCTTGGCGTGCGGGTTGTCGTGTGGCAAACCTTGAGTTCAACCAGTTCCACCCGACTTGCTTATTCCACCCAGAAGCGCGTAACTTCCTACTAACGGAAGCATTGCGTGGTGAAGGTGCCTATTTGCGTCGCCCAGATGGCTCTCGCTTTATGAAGGACTTCGATGAGCGCGGTGAATTGGCTCCACGTGATGTGGTTGCTCGTGCGATTGACTTTGAAATGAAGCGCTTAGGTGCTGACTGCATGTATGTTGATATCAGCCACAAACCTGAAGAATTCATCACGACGCATTTCCCAATGATCCATACTCGCTTGATGGATTTGGGGATTGATATGACCAAAGAACCGATTCCAATCGTACCGGCAGCTCACTACACTTGTGGTGGTGTCATGGTCAATAAGCAAGGTCAAACTGACCTCACTAACCTATATGCGATTGGCGAAGTGAGTTATACCGGCTTGCACGGTGCAAACCGTATGGCTTCAAATTCACTGCTTGAGTGTGTGGTATACGCGTGGGCAGCCGCAAAAGATATCGTTGAAAACATCGACCAATCTCAACTGTGCGCTGAACTTCCGGCATGGGATGAAAGCCAAGTCACCAACAGTGATGAAGAAGTGATCATTCAACACAACTGGCACGAGCTAAGACTGTTCATGTGGGATTACATGGGTATTGTTCGAACGGACAAACGCCTTGAACGTGCAATGCGCCGCATTCAGATGTTGCAGCAGGAAACTCATGAGTACTACAGCTACTTTAAGGTTTCAAATAACCTATTAGAACTGCGTAACTTACTACAAGTGGCTGAGTTGATGGTTCGCTGTGCAATGCAACGTAAAGAGAGCCGCGGCCTACACTACACGCTGGATTACCCAGAACTTGCAGAAGACAGCGGCCCAACCATTCTGACACCAGAGAAAAGCCAGTCTTGATTTTTGGTCATGGAAAAAGACGACAGGGAGCCTAGAGCTCCCTTTCTTTTATCTTTGGTTCTTGTTTATCCAATGCTTTCGTTTATCAAACGGACTCGTTGTAAATGCGCCAAGAAGTGTCGATATTCACGTTCATTGCAACTATCTCGCCACAACAAGACTGAATATCCGCACTCAAACTGCAATTTAACGAAGAACTGCGCCCAGATCTTATCAACGGATTTAAGTGTGTAGGCTTGCTCATTGAGTCGGATCTCGCCATCTTCTTTATAGTCAAAGCACCCATGTGCTGTATTAAAAATTACATGATTGGCTTTAAACAAACTGAACACTAAAGCTAAACAATAGAGGGCAACAGCGAGTGGAATAGAAGAGAAAACGATGAAAAACAAAAGGCACCCAAAAACAGTGCCTTTTGCAAATAATGCGAAATACGAAGGGTTAAGCTGAAGCTTAACGAACCTTGCTGAGGTTATGCGCGACAATTTTATCAACCATTGAAGCATGGCCTAGGTTTTCACTGCGTCCGTGTCCCATTACCCAAGTAAACAGGTCTGGGTCATCACACTCTAATAGAGAAACAAACTCACGCTGCTCCTGCTCTTGCAATGAATCAAAACACTCTTCAAAAAATGGCATGATAACTACGTCAAGTTCCAACATGCCACGACGGCAACCCCATTTAATTCGTGCTTTCTGCTCTGCAGTGTACATTGGCTATCCTCACCTATAATTTTTCTTTCTCGGAGTGTAACAAGTCATACGCTCTGCAACTACTATGTGAGTCACAGTCCCTATCTAAGCTCACAAAAAAACCTAAGCTGACAAAGAAACAGAACCGGATTAACATAGAGCCAAATAAAATTCTTAGGAAAGGTAAAATGGATTGGAAAAACACATTTCAGCCGCTCGCTCATACGCAAAAAGAATCGCTTCCAGATCTGATGATGACACACGTGTCAGACTGGAGCGCAATTACCATGATAGGCGATGACAAAAAGTCGTACCTACAAGGTCAAGTTACGTGCGATGTCGTCACTCTTCCTAATGATGAATCCACGTTAGGCGCGCATTGTGATGCGAAAGGAAAGGTTTGGAGTATCTTTCGTTTGTTCCACCACAATGGTGGCTACGCTCTTATGCAGCCTAAGTCTGCGATTGAAATCGAATTAGTTGAAATCAAGAAATACGCCGTATTCTCTAAGGTTGATATCGAGCAAACGTCTGACGTTGTTATCGGTGTGATGGGCGCGTCAGCTGATCAATACATTGACTCAATTTCAGAAAGCCAAGGTAAAGTGCGTGTAATCTCTGGTGGCACCGCTGTTCAAGTCTCTGACAACCGTTGGGCTCTACTTGTTACGCAAGAAGCAGCAGAAGCCTTGGTATCAAGCAGCACTGCAGAAAAAGTATCAGAAGCGCTTTGGCAGTATCATGAAATTCTTGATGCTCAGCCGAACCTATCGAAAGCAGAGCAAAACGAACACATCCCTCAAGCACTCAACCTGCAAGCGATTGGCGGTATCAGCTTTTCAAAAGGCTGTTACACAGGTCAAGAAACAGTTGCTCGTGCTAAATACCGTGGCATGAACAAGCGTGAAATGCGCATTGTTTCAGGAACGAGTTCAGATGTATTGTCTCTAGAGAATACGATTGATCTAGAGCGCAGCGTAGGTGAGAACTGGCGCGGTGCAGGCCGACTATTAAACGTCTATCAATTTGCTGATAATCAGGCGATTGGTTTGATGGTGTTGCCAAACAACCTTGATGACGATGTTCAGCTTCGATTGACTGCACAACCTGAGAAAATATGGAACATTCTGCCACTGCCTTACAGCCTTGACGAAGAGTAGCCACGTGGAAACACTGATTACACAATGGTTGGATCAACAGCAGGTGGACTATCGCCTGCTGGTGCAAAGCAAGCCAACCACCAGCATCGAAGAGACAGCGCAAGAACGAGGTATTAATGCCTCTCAAATGGTCAAGTGCATCCTGCTTAAGGATATGGGAAACCAGTATGCGTTGGCCTGTACTCTTGGCGATCGCTCTATCGATCCAAAGAAAGTACGCTCGGTACTGAATTGCCGTCGAATGACCTGCGTATCACTCGCTGATGTTGAAGCCATCACCGGCTTTAAAGCTGGATGTGTTGGGCCTATTGCTCTAAAGAGATACATGCCGATCATTTTTGATCCTTCCATTCAGAGCAACTCGACCGTTACCATTAGCTCGGGAGATCGAATGGCTGGCGTTGCGTTGGATCCCAATGATCTCATAGCACTATGTGCACCGATCGTCGCTGACATCAGTCGATGAACGTTTCGAACAGATCATGCTTCGCAAACTTCATTTCAATATTTCATTGAGTACATTTTTAGTGTGAACTTCGTCATAAGAAAAACACACCCACCCTAAATAGTTACTCAAAATAAAAGCATAAGTAGTCACAAGGTTGAATTTGCGTTATTGTAATTTTACTGACTAGCCTTTAAGCAAATCAGTACAAGTGAATCCACTGAGTAACATCAGTATCCACTTTTGTGTAATGCATCTGTGACTATTCGCCCGTTTTAGACGGGCTTTTTTTTTGTTCAAAATTTACAATTTGATTACACAAACAAAAAAATCCCGCCTATTCTTATACTTGTAACATTAGCACTGCTTAATACCGGACAGGAAAGTTCGTAGCAGTTCACTACTCAGTACTATTTTGGGGAGGAGCTCACGTAAAAATAGATATTTACTGAAGAAAGTGCTTAGAACAGCACAAATATCTAATTAACGTCAACTCTACTGCATATTACTCCATGCTTATCACAATAATTATCTCGGAGTTTTTCTATAATATGCAGGCTAGGTAAATATAAGGATAATTAAAAATGAGACTGTTTAAGCGCTATACACCGAGTATGATTGCTAAACATGTAAGTCGACTTTTCAAAGGACGAATCTACATTTACGGCGTAGGTAAATTTGAGTTTGATAACGGTAAACTCGTACTACCAGACCGAGCAGAGAAGCGTCACTTCCAAACAGTGAAAGAAATAAATAGTGAAATCATGAAACTGCGCTGCGCGTACGCATGATCTGATAGTCTAAAGAATTAAAAACAAAAAGGGTTGGCATAATGCCAACCCTTTTTTCGTGTTCTTGATGTCGTCAATTGCTATCAACTTTAGCTACTGACCATCAACAGCAATCCATCTCACGCGACTATCGGTGTGCTACGGGGCGCTTAGCTAAATCCGGAAGATTGCCCGACAACCCCAGCGCTCGCTTCATTATCTCATCTTTCGCACCCGGTAATTGACCAGCAAGCTTCATACCGATACCACGAATCAGCTTCTTAGCCGGATTATCGCCTTCAAACAGATCTTTAAAGCCCTGCATTGAAGCAATCATTTTCGCCGCCTCAGCTTTTCTCCAGCGCTCATAGCCACGAAGGTTGCGCTTGGTGCCAATATCCTCACCAGAAGCCCATAGCGTTAACAGCTCTTGCGCTAAGCTTGCTGCGTCTAATAGACCAAGATTCACGCCTTGCCCTGCTAATGGGTGAATAGTATGAGCAGCATCACCCACCAAAGCGACACGCTCTACAACAAAGTCACGAGCATAACGCATGCGCAGTGGGAAGGCAAAACGGTCACCAACCACTTCGCATAAACCAAGTTTTGAGTCGAACTCTGCCGTTAGCTGCTTATTAAAATCAGCATCCGACATTGATACAAGCTTCTCGGCACGATTAGGCTCCGTAGACCAAACTATCGAGCTCATATTCGTTGGTTGCATTGGCAGGAACGCCAACGGCCCTTGCGGTGTAAATATTTGACGAGCAACGCTATGGTGCTGCTCTGAGGTTTTGATGTTCGCGACAATCGCACTGTGGCCGTAATCCCAATGAGTTAATGGGATATCTTGTTGCTTGCGAACCCAAGAGTTTGCACCGTCAGCTCCAACAACTAACTTTGCTGTCAGCGCTTGGCCGTTGTCTAACGTTAGCCATGCTTCGCTCTCACCAATCGCCATCGTTTTACACGTTGCAGGCATGTATAGGCTGACGTTATCTTGCTTCTTAACCTGATCAAGCAGCGCTAATTGGATTACGCGGTTTTCTACAATATGGCCTAGGTTAGGCTGTGCTAAGCGTGTTGAGTCAAACTCAATGCGAGCAAAGCTGTCTTGTTCCCACACTTCCATCGCTTGGTAGGGCGCAGCACGTCTTTGTTCGATACCTTGCCATGCGCCTAGATTGCGAAGAATCACTTCACTCGAGCGGCTCAATGCCGACACACGCACATCAGGCAATTCGCTAAGCCCTTCGTTAGGCGCTCTGCCTTCAATGACCGCAATTCTTAGATCGCTGTCTTTCAGTGCAGCCGCAAGCGCTAGGCCAACCATGCCACCGCCAACAATCGCGATATCAACACTTTGCATCATTATTTATTACCTTATCTTTCTACTAGGCCAAGCGTATGACGCAAAAGTGGACCTTTAAGTGGTGGGAGGTTATCAATTACGGCTAACCCAAGATTTCGCCCAATACGAGCGGTCAAAAAATCGTTTGAGAACAGATGAACTAGGCTTGAAGTCAACGTAATCGTCGTGTCTCTGTCTTGTTCTCTGCGCTTTCTAAAGTTAACAAGACCTGTGTAACGACCTACATCATCCAATTGAGTACATAATTCTTCCGCCAAGGAAGCCACATCACGAATGCCAAGATTAAAACCTTGCCCCGCAATAGGGTGAAGTGTTTGAGCAGCATTGCCAACAATGGCAAATCGATGAGAGATATTTTGCTGTCGGTGGCGAAGAATCAGTGGGTAGCTCGCACGCTTACCGACTTTCTCTAGTCGGCCAAGTCGCCAACCGAAGTCATTCTGTAACTGCTCAAGAAATTCGTTGTCGTTTAAGGCCACCACTTTTTGTGCTTGTTCCGGTGACAAACACCAAACTAGCGATAAACGGTTGTCGCTCATCGGTAACAGAGCAACAGGCCCATGATGAGTAAAACGCTCAAAGGCTCGACCTTGATGGGGCTCACTAGCAACGATATTGGCAATCACAGCGACTTGTTCAAAGTCATGCTCACTCAATGAGATATTGAGTTGCTGACAACAGGTTGAGATTGCACCGTCAGCAGCAACCAATAACTTAGTCGTGACGGTTTGCCCACTTGTCAGCTCAATCGTCGTTAACGATTCATCACGTTCAACGGTTCTAACAGACTCAGGGCAAAGCATCGTAATTGCAGCTTCTGATTCTAATTTCTGCTGATAGATCCGCCCAACATCCGCTAACTCCACCACGTAGCCGAGCGCATCAACAGCAAGATCTTCACTGTAGATGTCTGTCATCCCAGCATGACCTCTATCTGATACATGGATATCTTTAATTGGGGTCGCTACCGGAGCGATAGATTGCCAAAGGCGCAAAGAATCGAGGATCTGCACCGTGCCATAAGACAGAGCGATCGAACGAGAATCAAAGCCTGGGTGAGCTTGATGATCAACCTGATAAGGCTCTACTACCGCAATCGATAGAGAACCTTGACTGAGGTGATTCAGAGCAAGGGCTAAGGTCGCCCCCGCCATTGCGCCACCAGCAATTACAACATCATACTGAGCCATTATAACCTCAAACCGACAAGCGGATTAATGAATGGTTGGAGCCGCATCTTCAGATGGGCGAGCACCGAATTCAGCATGAATCATTAGTGCACACGCTTTTACGTGTTCAATAACGTGCTCTAGAAGCTGCGCTTGCTCTTCCATATCATCGTCTTCGTCAATGTCTAGCTTTGCCATCTCTTCAAGATCAGCTAATGCTTCTTTGGTACCGTCAGACGCTTTATTCAATTGAGCGCCAACCAAGCCTAAACCAGAAATAAAGTGGTTGATCCAATCTGACACACCATCAGCCAAATCAAACAAGCTTGCGCTTGCGTCTTCATCAGGCAGCAACATAGACAGTTCCATGCCTGAACCTGTGATTTCGCTGGTCGTCACCTTTAATGTCGCTTCCGCTAACGTTAATGCGCGATCTGGCCACCCCATGCCTTCATTGGTGTAATCAAAGATAAGTGGTTGCCAGCTTTTATCTGCTAGGTTTAAGCCTCCGCTCAACATACCCGTTAATAAACCATGCATCTCAGCAGGGTTTACGGCTAGGCTTGCCGATTGAAGTTCAGTCGCAACCGTTAGGTAGTCAGGTAAAGTAGTTTCGCTCATCAGATAGCTCGCTCAGTTATTCTTTATATCGATAGTATAATCGTACCACTTCACCCCAATTCTGGTAAGCGTCGATCCTGAGCAATTGAAGGATGACTGACTACCAATTGTTCAATTTGCTGAATTACTGTGTGCTCAAGCTCTCATTTACAAACAGTCACTCTGAAAAGCTTGAATCTTAATAGCGGTTTACCTATAGTTTCTCCCTCAGAGGAGATTGCTTCCTCATCGGTACTTGCACTTTTTCTTTCTCAAAAAATGATAAAGAGCAACAGCCTTAAATAGTGCGTTAAAGAGTTCATCCATCATGAGTAATCAAGCGGTAGACGTTGAAATATTAGGAAAACTGACTCGAGTGAATTGTCCCCCAGGGCAAGAAGAGTCATTGATTGCAGCGGCGGCCGATCTTGATAATCGATTGAAAGAGATGGCTGAACGTACTAAGGTAACCAATGAAGTGAAGCTGCTAACGATCGCAGCTCTGAACATTTGCTATGAATTACAAACCAAGAAGTTTGAAGCAAATGATGAACAAAACGCACTGACCGAGCGAATGGAACAGCTCACGACATCACTTTCAGATGTCCTCAGTAAAGTTAAGCACGGACAGCAATAGCGTACACAAAATTTACCCTGGAGTGTTTGTCAGAGGATTCACGTCCCCGAGCCGATAAGCAATCCCTAAGGGTTAGTACTTGAGTGCTATTGAGCATGCTCGGTCCGCCGAGAAGCCTACGGTAATCATTGCTGATCCGCCTTGAACTCGCTGGTTCAAGGGCCATCTATTCTCAACGGCACTTTGGGGTATCCCTTCATATGAAAACGCTCACACGCAGCGAATTTCGCAAACAGATCCGTATCAAACGCAATGCCTTATCTGGCAATCAACAAACTCAATCCGGTATAGACTTAGTTAAGCAATGTGCTCAGCTTGATGAAATTCAGTCAGCTCAACATATCGCCCTCTATATTTCCATTGATGGCGAACTCGATACCCAGCCGTTAATTGAATGGTTATGGGCGCAGGGTAAGCAAACTTATTTACCAGTATTGCACCCCTTCTCTGCCGGACACCTGCTGTTTCTGCACTACTCGCCAAGCACACCGACGGTTTTGAATAAGTACGGAATCGTTGAACCTCAGCTCAATCAATCGCTCGTCAAACCATGCCAACAACTCGATCTTATTCTCACACCGTTAGTGGGCTTTGACTCTCAGGGGCATCGCTTAGGCATGGGCGGTGGATATTACGATCGCACTTTGGCTCGATGGTTCGAGACGGGCAATGGCGCAACACCTATTGGCCTTGCTCACGATTGCCAACATGTCGATCGCTTACCAATTGAAGGTTGGGACATTCCGCTACCTAAAATCGTGACTCCGAGTAAAACTTGGCAATGGGAAAACAACCATTAAAGCGCTATAATCGCGCCGCAAACGTTAACCTCGATATCCAAACGTTACCCCAATATCTAAACGTTAACTTCATCATTACGCAAACGATTAATTCAAAGCGCAAGACCTTATTCAGGAGAATGGCATGACTCAAGATGAAATGAAAAAAGCAGCGGGCTGGGCAGCACTTCAATAT
Organism: Vibrio sp. FF266; assembly: GCF_041439695.1. NCBI lineage: Bacteria > Pseudomonadati > Pseudomonadota > Gammaproteobacteria > Vibrionales > Vibrionaceae > Vibrio > Vibrio sp. FF266. The sequence continues at coordinate 4,958 of NZ_JBGOOO010000026.1, read as the reverse complement.
GTTGAAGAAGGCAGCATTGTAGGTGTAGGTACTGGCTCAACAGTAAATCACTTCATCGACGCACTTGGCACAATGAAAGACAAAATCAAGGGTGCGGTTTCAAGCTCTGTAGCCTCTACTGAAAAACTAGAAGCGCTAGAAATCAAAGTATTCGAATGCAACGACGTATTCAAGCTAGACATCTATGTTGATGGCGCTGACGAGATTAACGGTTCTCGCGATATGATCAAAGGCGGCGGCGCTGCTTTGACTCGTGAAAAAATCGTAGCAGCTATCTCTGATAAGTTTATTTGTATCGTTGATGGTACCAAAGCAGTTGATGTGTTGGGTAAATTCCCACTGCCTGTTGAAGTTATCCCAATGGCACGCTCATACGTTGCTCGTGAATTAGTAAAACTTGGTGGTGACCCAGTTTACCGCGAAGGCTGCACAACCGATAACGGCAACGTGATCCTAGATGTGTACGGCATGGCGATCGAAAACCCAAAACAGCTAGAAGATATCATCAATGGTATCGCTGGTGTGGTAACGGTTGGTCTGTTCGCTCACCGTGGTGCTGATGTAGTTATCACTGGCACGCCTGAAGGTGCAAAAATCGAAGAATAAATAATAGAAGATTGAGTTTTTCTGTTACTTCATTACAGACGGTGCCCTAGGGCGCCGTTTTTTTTGCTTTATTGCTGTAAAATTATGTCTTATTCCGTAATTTTCTTACCCAAAACATTTTTTTTTTGTTACTTTATTGTTCAGAAGACGCACAGGGAAAACGTTTGTCTCCTAACAAAGTGGTGAATTTGTTCCCCTTTCAGCCATTTTGTAGCACGTGCGCCGCATTTGCCCAACCTTTCCATTTTAAGGACGAGAACAATGGCCAAAGTTTCACTGGAAAAAGAAAAAATAAAAATTCTACTTCTAGAAGGTCTTCACCCTTCTTCTGTAGAAGTACTGCAAGCCGCTGGTTACACAAACATTGAGTACCACAAAGGCTCACTACCTGAAGATGAACTTCTTGAAGCAGTTAAAGATGCTCACTTCATTGGTATCCGTTCTCGCACCAACATATCCCAAGAAGTTATTGATGCGGCTGAAAAGCTGGTTGCAGTCGGTTGTTTCTGTATTGGTACCAACCAAGTCAACCTTCAAGCAGCAGCAAAGCGCGGTATCCCTGTTTTCAATGCACCGTTCTCAAACACTCGAAGTGTTGCTGAACTCGTTCTAGGTCAGGTTCTATTACTGCTTCGCGGTATTCCAGAGAAGAATGCTCTTGCTCACCGTGGTATCTGGAAAAAGAGTGCAGACAACTCTTACGAAGCTCGTGGTAAGCGTTTAGGTATTATTGGCTACGGTCACATCGGTACTCAGCTGGGTATTATTGCTGAAAACCTTGGTATGCGTGTTTACTTTTACGATATCGAAAACAAGCTGTCTCTAGGTAATGCCACTCAAGTTCATACTATGACCGAGTTGCTGAATAAGTGTGACGTGATCTCTTTACACGTACCTGAAACCAATGAAACTAAAGACATGATGGGTAAAGAAGAGTTCGAGCGCATGAAGCCTGGCTCTATCTTTATCAATGCAGCTCGTGGCACGGTAGTTGACATCCCTGCTCTGTGTGGCGCTCTGGATTCTGGTCACCTGTCTGGTGCGGCTATTGATGTTTTCCCAACAGAACCAAAAACCAATGCAGACCCGTTTGAGTCTCCATTAATGCAGTTCGATAACGTGATTCTAACGCCTCACGTGGGTGGTTCAACTCAAGAAGCACAAGAGAACATCGGCGTAGAAGTTGCTGGTAAACTAGCGAAATACTCTGATAACGGCTCTACGCTATCAAGTGTTAACTTCCCAGAGGTATCACTGCCATTGCATACAGGTACTTCTCGTTTGCTACACATCCATGAGAACCGCCCAGGTATCCTAACTCAGATCAACACCATCTTCGCAGAAGAAGGGATCAACATCGCGGGTCAGTACCTACAGACTGCAGCAGATATGGGTTATGTTGTTATCGATGTAGAAGCCGATCGCTCTGAAGAAGCACTGCTTAAACTGAAAGAGATCGAAGGCACAATCCGTGCTCGTCTTCTTCACTAATCATCGCACTCAAAATGCATAAAAAAGGCTCTCATCATGAGAGCCTTTCTAGTATTTGGCCTATCGTAGGTAATTATACCAATCACAGTAAGTAAGTGTTCAAAAATAGCGTAGGAAAAAGGCTTGAGAACAAGGCGGCATTTTTCGATAAGTAGTTATTCTACAATAAAAAATTCCAACGCAGTTATTGAGCATTTTAACAAGCTAGGGAGAACAGTTATTTACTACGATTGGTATTAGATCATCATGATCCAAAACCTTCTATAAAGCTGCTGTTACTCTTCGATCTGATAGATCACATTGACACGATCACGAATGGTGATCGTTGAGTCTTCATAAGAGTTCGATTCTGTTCTTGCATCCATCGCCATTGAACGCATTAGCACAGGCTGAGAAGATTGTGCGTTGTAATCAACACGCCAAACATCACCGAGCTCACGCTCAAAACCACTCGCTAATGATTTAGCTTTTGATGTCGCATCTTTGATCGCTTCTAAGCGTGCTTGCTCTTGATACTTGGCTTGGTCACGAACTTGCAGTTGGATATTATCGATCTGGTTAATACCCTCTCCTATTGCAATATCCATGTACTCATTGAGATTAGCGAGTTCATTCACTTGAACGCTCACATTACGTGAAGCGCGGTAGCCAACCAATTCTGGTTTGCCATCTTTTGGATAATGGTACTGAGGAGATAGGTACAGATTAGAGCTGTGTACGCTCGCCTCATCTACGCCGGCTTGGTGCAGCTTATTTAGAAAGCCCGTTACCACTTTATCAACAGTACTTTTAGCCTGTTCAGCCGTCATCGTTGACTCTACCACTCTCACTGAGAATGTCGCCATATCTGGTGTCGCGATGACTTCACCATAACCTGTTGTTGAAATATGCGGAAAGGATGGAGAGTCAGCCAGTGATGGAAAGCTCACAGCACTCAACGCAGCAGTAAGAGTAAGAGACGTTGCTAACATCTTTGGTACAAACTTCATTAGGTAGACCTATGCTAAACAAATGTCCTTCCATCATAGAGTAATTTATCGTTTAGCCAATCCTGATTGTGCACATCTAACAGAACTTTGACGCTGAAAAAACCAACAACTTACTGAGGTAAATGATTGTGAGCAAAACTTAATATCGCCTGGGATACCTCTTTTAGCACCCCACTCTCAAGCTGCCAATGGTGCCAATAGATGCGATAAGACAGCAGAAAGCCAGGGGTAATATCAATCAGAGCACCAGACTCTAGTTCCTCGATAATCTGCAATCGAGGAATCAAGCAATAGGCAACACCCGATAGTGCCAAGCGCACAAATGCTTCTGAACTGCCGACCGTATGATTGATCACACTGTCTCTCGGTACGTTAAAATGGTCATGCAGAAACTTCTTATGCAGATCATCGTATTGATCATAAGAAACCGCAGGCGCTTTGCTTAATGTGGCGTAGTTTACGCCCTCTGAAAAGTAACGCTGATGAAAATCAGGACTCGCCACACACACATAGTCCATACGACCGAGGTAGTCAGCACTGCATCCAGGAATCGCTTGGGGCTCTAAACTGATCGCACCGGCAACCTCACCGCTTTTTATTTTTTCAATGGTTCTAGACTCACCATGAATCGCGAGGTTCAACTCGACTTGACGAGACTTCATCACATCCGACAGTGCAGGTAACAACCATGTCGCCAAACTATCAGCGTTGGTGGCTATGGATATAGATAGTGGTTGAGTACCCTCTTCATTCATTAACTCCGGCACAAGCTCGTGCTCTAACAAGCGAACACGACGATACAAACCCAACAGCTTTTTTCCTGCTGGTGTAGGCCTTGGTGGGTTTTCTCTCACAAGCGCTGGCTGGGCTAACCACTTTTCTAGCTGTTTGATACGTTGGGACACCGCTGATTGGGAGATGTATAACTGCTCAGCGGCCCTCTCAAAGCTACGTTGTTTCACAACGGCATCCAGTGCTTCAATCCATTTATAATCCAATCCACGCATCAATTTGCTTCCTTTTTAAGCTAACCCAATACCACATTAGCAACTCTAATAATGGATTAAAATCATTAATTATACTTATTTAAAGGGTCGGAGTATCTTCGCCACATAGCACGTAAATATCGTTAATTAAGTGGAGGTTAAAATGAGTTTTTGGGTTTTATTACAAGGTTTTGGTCTAGGGGCAAGTATGATAATCCCGATAGGCGCACAAAATGCGTACGTCCTAAATCAAGGCATAAAACGCAATCATCATTTAACGACTGCAACGATTTGTAGCCTGCTCGATACCCTGTTTATCTCATTGGGTATTTTTGGTGGCGGAGCAATTCTGTCTCAAAATGAATTGCTGCTTACCTCTGTGACATTGGGCGGTATCGCTTTTCTAACGGTATATGGTTTGCTATCACTGCGCAGTGCATTCAAAACGCGCACCAGTGATGAATCAAAAAGTGAGGTATTGGCTCGTGGCAAGCGCACCGTTATTTTGGGTGCATTAGCTGTAACAGTATTAAACCCACACCTCTATTTGGATACCGTGGTGATTCTAGGATCCATTGGCGGGCAGTTTGAAGGCAACGACAGAATTGCGTTTGCGATGGGGACTATCTTAGCTTCATTCGTGTGGTTTTATTCCTTATCATTAGGCGCAGCAAAGCTAGGTCCAACGCTATCGAAACCTAAAGTTAAGAAAGGCATCGATATCGCAGTAGCAACCATGATGTTCGCTATTGCACTTGTGCTCGCCAATGGACTCATTGAGCAATACGGGTAAACCTATTCTTCTTTAGTCATCAAACAAACTTTACTCATTGTCTCGTCCTAAAATACGTTGACAGTTTTTCTACTAAGCCAACAGCGTCAGCTG